>JABHEX010000141.1 GCA_018676385.1 Akkermansiaceae bacterium | reverse complement strand
TTTGTATAAAACGGGCTTTTTATAAAAAATTGCGTGGAATTTATAGTGGCCTGAGGCTCAAGTTTTTCCATCGGACATTACATGACTTTCCTCCGTGGACTTGGAGTCCGAAAAACCCTTCACGGGTATCGTGCTTGGGATCGGTATCTATAAAATCAACGCGTTTCTCGCCGTTGAGCCAAGTTTGAATATGGTTACCCTTGCAGCGGATAACGATGGTATTCCATTCCTTCCACTTGAAGAGCTTGTTTCCCTGCGCGGTGAACTTTGCACATTGCTCTTTATTTTTTTTGTTAGGAAATAACCATCCACGACGTGCTTCGTCATAAAGGCCGGCAGTCCATGAACGATCTTTGTTGTCACCCTCACACTGGTAACCATTGACCCTACCATTACCGTCTTCAGACGGCTTTTGCAAAGCACGGAACATGAGACCGGAGTTGCCTGTTCGATCGTCGAATTTAAACTCATAGGTCAGCTCAAAGTCGCCGTAAGTTTTCTCGGTGCGCAGGAAGGTGTTTCCTTTGACGTTTGTTCCGAACCCAACGATGCAGCCGTCCTCGACTTTGTACTGACCGTTACCTCCGACGCTTTTCCAGCCGTTGAGGGATTTACCATCGAAGAGTGCGATGACCTTGCTTTTTTTGTCCTGAGCGTACGATGCAGCGGTAAAGGCAATAGCGATGATGGTTACTAGGTAATGTAATTTCATAGACGTGATGCTAGGGACATACGATCAGCTTGACGATGGTTTTTCATGAAATAGTGTCTAGTAATCTGGCAGAATGAGGGGGGTAAGAGATTTTTGGCATTGATTGTAGTGGGAATAATGCCATTTGAGGAATAACTTTTGAGGTGACAAATGACCCAGCAAAAGTATTCTTAAAGAGTTATTTTATTGATTATGCATAATATTCATTACCGTCGTCGCGCGCAAGGTTTCACTCTTGTTGAACTATTAGTGACAATTGCCATTATTGCAGTTCTTGCTGCGCTTTCGATGTCAGTCTACAATAAGATGTCATCCAAAGGCAGGGAGGTTGGCTCAGTTAGTAACATGAAGCAATTGAGTTTAGCTGCTGTTTCTTATGCTACGGAGCACTCTGAATTTATGCCAGCAACCTATTGGGGTGACCCCGAAGATGGCAATGCAGGCAAGCAGTCTTGGGTTCAAGCCATCGCTCCGTATGTGTATTCCACTTATGAAGGAACCGACAATGAGGGCAAATCTGATGGAATCTTCAGAGACCCAACTTCACCTGAGGGGCGCCAATACGACTCCTCTGAGTTTCGTCCTCACAGGTGGTCAGAGATTGGTTACATGACATGGTCGAATGGCACAGACACAAAAGAGCATAGCCATCGCATTATGTTGACTAGAACAAATGATGTGTCCCGTCAGCCGTGGCTGTCACCGACTCTTACTGGAGCTGGTGTTGGAGCATCAGGTTCTGTGTATAATGAAGGAGTTTTTAATTCGAGAATATTGTTAGCTAGCGAACGGTATCGGAATGGCATGCCGGTCTGCTTCTGCAATGGGAGCATCAGGCTCTTTAAAAATCTAGAATACGCAAAAATCCAACCTCCTCGTGAGAGATGATTTTTTGCGATATTGAATGATTAACGTATTAAGGGGTTAACATAAATCGGTGCGAAGCTTGCAAAAAAACGTGGTTTTTTGATTCGACACGTTATGTCAAATCGTGCGATCATTACCGCCAGTTATTAATTTTCCTAGGCGTGTATAGATCTAGATATACGCCCCTCGAGAGTAGCAATAACGTTATTCCCAATAAATAATCCCCAAATATCATGAATAAAACATATAAACTTCTGACGTTGGCCGCCATCTCAGGTGTGAGCTACATCAACGCGGCGTCAATCCAAGTCGGTGATTTACGTTTACCATCTGCTAATTATAACGGTGGCTATACCTATTTTGATGCAGCTTCTGGTGGGGATCTCACGCGTGCGGTATCTGGCGCTCCAGTGGGAGTAAATAGCACATTCACTGCAGTGACTCAAAACTCAGGAGATACTCTCGATTCCGGTACAGATATCGGTTTACAAACCTATTCGTCTGCAACCGTTATCAGACAACTCAATCGATTTGGATCTGATCCAGATGGCCCCGCAGGAGCTGCAGGACCACAACGGGCGGGAGGAGTTCAATGGCAGATTGGCTTAAGCCCAATCGATGGTTATCTGTCAGGCAACTCACTTGATCTAACTACGCTTGACCTTCGCCTCTTAACTGACCCTAGTGATGATAACAAGTCATACGATGTTTACCTCTCCTATACCCTGCCCGCTGACTCCATTTCTATACTAGGTTTGGATACATCGGATTCAGCAGGAACAAACAATTACAACAATGTTTGGCTTCCTGCCCAATCAGGCACTGAAGGAGACATTATCAATGGCACCCACAAACTGATCGAACTCAATTTTACTGGAAACATGGATACTACAATCAACCTTCTCCCTCTTTATGATGCAGGAGTGAGTGATGTCAATCTGATCATGATGAGCGGTGCTTTCTTCTCAGGTCGCACGATCGGTATCAATGACGGATCAGGGCTGTTTATTGATACGGTAGCTATTCCAGAACCTAGTTCAGCTATTTTGATGGGGCTTGGCAGCGTGGCATTCTTATTGAGACGCCGCCGATAGCACATCAGGCATCGGCAATGATCGCTTCCAGCGCCTTGCCGTATTTAACGTAGGATGAATAGCACTGGTCCCAGTCTACGTCTTCGGACTTAGCGTGAAAAACGGTGGCGACGTGCGGTTCGATGGCGATGAATCCTTGGTAGTCGCGTTTTTTAAGGTCTTCCATGATTGCTGGGACATATGCCTGACCTTCGCCGGGGAAAACGTATTCCGGTTCGACGTCGTCAGTGACTGGATTACGGCAGTCTTTGACGTGGATGTGAATCACGTGATCAATGATGTCTTGATAGAACTGCCATGCGTCTTGCCATGGCTGAGGGTCATCCTTTGATCTGTCTCTCTGGAAAACCGGGTTGCCGGTATCGAAAATGAGTTTCATTCCTGGAACTTCCTCGATGAGCTTCAGGGTGTGGCCACTGGAAAAGCCGCCATAGTTCATGCAATTTTCGTGAGCGACGGTGATGCCCGCTTCGCTGAATCGTGATGTGATGGCGCGCAGGCGTTTGAATCTTTCCTGTTCATACTGATCTTCACTCCAGGGTTCTTGAGCGTAGGACATGACCCTAACAATATGAGTCCCTAGGCGTTGCATGCGTGGAATACAGCGCTCTACTTCATCCATGGTGATGCCGAAATCGGTGTGAATATTTTTTGACCAACTGCCGATGAGTGAGCCAAACTCGGCGATCTCAATACCGGCGTCTTCGAGTTGACCGTAGGCGGTGTTGAACGCGGCCTCGTCGAGGTCGTGAATATTTTTTCCGTCAATCCCACGTGCGGAAATGTAGTCCCAGCCAAGTTCTTGGGTGGCCTTGATTTGGGTGGCGAGATCGGGAGCTGCTTCGTCGGCGAATCCGGT
>JABHEX010000011.1 GCA_018676385.1 Akkermansiaceae bacterium | reverse complement strand
GTAAAAAACCGCTCAAGGTTTTTGTTCTCGTTGGTCAATCCAACATGCAAGGGCATGCAAAAATTACCACTATGGAGCATATAGGCATGGATCCGATGACTGCACCATGGCTGAGAGATCTGCAAGACCGGAAAGGATCGCCCAAGGTTTTTACTGATGTCCGAATGTCTTACCTATCGACAAAAGGTCTAAAAGAGGGGGCTCTTACTGTTGGTTTTGGTGCTGATGAAACAAAAATTGGTCCAGAATTAGCTTTTGGGATGACACTAGGGAAGCAGTTCAACGAACCTATTTTGATTATCAAGGCCGCGTGGGGTGGTAAGAGCCTGTATTCAGATTTTCGACCACCGAGCGCAGGAGTCTACAAAGGTAACGAGAAAGAGTCGGGTCACTACTATCGACTGACCATTGCGCACGTGAAGGATGTTTTGGCGAATATTTCTAGAGTTTACCCAGACTACAAAAAAAGTCAGGGTTATGATTTAGCTGGTCTTGTATGGTTTCAAGGTTGGAATGACATGGTGAATCGCAATGTTTACCCCAATCGAGATAAAAAAGGAGGTTATGATGATTATTCAAAGGTTATGGCTCAATTCATTCGGGATATTAGGAAAGACCTATCCACACCAAATCTACCTTTTGTCATTGGTGTCATGGGAGCAGGTGGTCCGACGAATAAATATGAGGGTAGTCAAAAGCGCTATGCTGCAATCCATCAAAATTTCCGTGACGCGATGGCTGCGCCTGCGGCAATGTCAGAATTCACGGGTAATGTAGCAGCTGTGCTCACAGAGAGATACTGGGACGCGGAATTAACTAATCTGAAACTGAGGGATGGTAACGTCAGCAGGGAGCTTAAAAAGATACAATCTGAGGAAAAATTAAAGGGGGCTGCAGTGCAGATTCTTAGGGAGAAACTACGTAAAAGCGAGTTTACTAAACTTGAGCTCAAGAAGCTGCAAATAGGAATCTCCAACGCAGAGTTCCACTATCTTGGCTCCGGTAAGGTAATGGCAGGTATTGGTATCGGATTTGCTAATGCTATTTTAAAATTACAGCGATAAAGCAACCAATCCACTTGATTTAAATTTTTATGATAACTCTCACAAAGGCCCTTGCGACACGCAAGTCGCCACTGTGTAGAGAGAAAACACATGTCTAAGAAGGATTTACCACGCTTGCGCCTGAACAAATTCGGGTTATAATCTTTGTTAAATCAAATTTATGAACGTTACCAAACTGATTTTCTCGCCTGTGGTCATTTTGTTGTGGCTCTTGACCCAAGCTACTCTGGCCGCTGGGGCTCCTGAGGTGCCCGGCAATGATCAAAACAAGGATGTCCTTGAAATCTTATCCATGGGTGGGTTTATGATGTATCCACTCGCGCTGCTCTCCGTTATTGCTGCGGTGCTCATTATGCTATATTTTATCACGATACGCAGGAATTCTGTAGTCAGTGATAAGTTTATGAATGCTGCCGAGGCTCTGATCAGAAAACGTGATTATTTGGGTCTTGTTGCTCATTGTAATCGGCAGGGTCAGAGCATCGCCCGTATCACGGAAAAAACCTTGGATTTCATGACCAAGAACACCAGTGCTAACATCAAAGAAGTTCGTGAGGTGGCACAAGCAGAAGGATCACGTCAAGCTGGGATGCTAACTCAACGTATTAGTTATCTGAACGATGTGGGTACGATTGCACCAATGGCGGGATTATTGGGCACAGTCATCGGAATGATCCGTGCGTTTATGGAAATTGCCAGTGGCAATTACGAGGGAGTGCATGCCAACAAACTCGCGGAGGGTGTTTACCAAGCGTTGGTAACTACAGCGAGTGGGTTGGTTATTGGTATCACAGCAGTCATTTTCTATTCCTTTTTTCGTGGTAAAGTGCAGAAATATCTTGCTGAACTCGAAGCAGCGGCAACCCATTTGATGGCACTTCTTGCTGCGCAATACAACCGTCGTGGCGGTAATGCACCAACACCTCTTTATGCAGGTGAGGCATCTGGACATGATGACAATCAACGCAGAGACGCCCACGCTAGACACAGGGAGTATGGAGATAATGAACCGGACATGATGCCTGTGCCAATGTCTCGGCCATCCAACGACACGCCAGATGTGCATAACATCTGACACATAGCACCAGTTAAAAGATGAAATTTCAAGTCAGAGAGCCCGATGCTGCCGCCTTTCCGTTGGCGCCGATGATTGACGTGGTTTTTCTACTGTTGATTTTTTTTATCGCTACGATGCAGTTCTCCCAAAGTGAGCGCGAGCTAAACGTATCTGTACCAGTTGCTGAGGAAGGAGCTGATGCACGGCAAACGGTGGGGGAGATTATCATTAATGTGCGCGAGAATGGTGAGGTGGTAGTAGATAGCACGGTCATGTCTCAGGAGCAGCTATATGCCAAGCTCAACCGGATCGCTGCGGTGCACGATAACCAAGCCATTCGCATTCGAGGTGATGCTAAAGTGGATTACGAGAAAATTGTTCAAGTCGTGGATGTGTGTCAAAAAGCGGGTATTCCTAACATTTCTTTTGCTACCCAAGTCCAACGTAATCAAAAATAATCCACAAAATCAATGAGTATGAGCTATTCACTATTTATGTTTCTTCCGCTACCCTTCAAAATTATAACTATCGTCATCGGTGGATTTTTTTTTGTTGGCGTGGAGAATAGGGTAGAGGTCAAGAACCAGAAGATGCAGGTAGAGGCACTTGAAATGGTGGAGGCGATGCCAGCTCAGGCGAAGCCGCGTGTTGCACCGGGTGGAGTTGTTATCCTAGTGAATGTAGATGGCTCATTTACGGTAGGTGGTAAAAAAATCACAGAAGCTCAGCTACAGGAATTACTTAGAGCCAGGGTTGCTATGACGCCTAATCAAGCGGTTGTGATCAAGGCCGCCAAGCAAACACCTCATCAAAAAGTGATGAGCGGGCTGGAATTGTGCCAAAAAGCAGGCGTCAAAAACGTTAGTTTAGCCGCCAAACCTGCCGCGCCTTGATGTAGTTACCATATGCCTTGCTCGCTGCTTCATTTTCACAGTATTTTTTCCCATGCGTTACCTAATTATTGTTTTCACTGCCGCCATGGCACTGGTACCTTTGTGTGCGCAGAATGCTCCATTAATAGCCGATCCTGCAACGGACCAGTTCGAGTTTTGTAAGCACCTGTATAACCAGGCTAACGCCACCAAAGACGAGCGGAATCGTAAGGTGTCATATCGCCGACTCATTCCACGGTTACAGAATTACATTAAGCGGTTTCCGAATCACCCAAATGCTGCGCCAGTGCTTTATTACCTTGGGGAATCTCATTATTTTTTGGGTGCTCTCGATGAGGCGAAGCGTGTGCTTCACGGAGTGGTGAACCGTTACCGCGAAGGGCGATATGTCGCATTGGCATCCAATCGCCTTGGTTACGATGCCGTTGCCAACAAGAAATACGCCCAAGCAGCAGTTCACTTTGAACGTGTCGCTACAATGTCGACCACGATACAGGAGCGCTACCGAGGACGCTACAAACAAGCG
>JABHEX010000010.1 GCA_018676385.1 Akkermansiaceae bacterium | reverse complement strand
TGGGATTGGAGGGCAGTCATACCCAAAAAACAGCGGGGAAAACCACATCATTTCTCCAGCATCGTCTTGTGCTTTTTCACACTCAGCTCGCTTTCCATCCCCTTGTCGTTCTGCTGTTGCATCCATGCATCCAGCTCTTTGCTGAGGCGGGTTTTGGTTTTTTGATGTGATTCTTCAGCAGCGAGGTTGTGTAGCTCCCATGGATCTTCCCTGAGGTCGTAGAGCTCCTCCGCTGGGCGATTGATCACACGCGACAGTAAATGCGCTACTTTGGCATCGGTTTTTGCTTTGGCCTTCCACTGGGTCATGAGCGCTGATTCCAGATCTTTGTTTTTGTTTTTGTAGAGTCCAAGATTTGTCTGGCGGCCATTCGGGTTAAGATTGCGGATGTATTTGTATCGCTCATCCCGCACCGACCGGATTGGATACGGCTCGCCAAGAATGATGCCCTGATTGGTATGCGCACCGAAGATGAGCTTGCGATGATGATGGTTTCCCCCGCGAAGCACTTTGATGAAGCTTTTCCCATCGATCCCGTCAGGTTGTTTCGTGCCTGCTGCATCGAGAAATGTGGGTAACACATCAATAAAGCTGACCATGGCGTCGGATTTTGATCCTGCTTTGATCTGGCCGGGCCAACTGACGATGAAAGGCACACGCAATCCGGCCTCGTAGCAGGTCCACTTCGCCATGAAACCATACCCATGATCGCCAGCGTAAACAAAAAGCGTGTTGCTTTCCTTGCCGCTGTTTTTCAGCAACTTCATCACGTTACCTATTTCCTGATCAAGAGTGTCGATGTCCGTGTAGTAATCGCCAATACCCCGGCGCACGGCAGGCAAATCCGGGAAATAAGCAGGGACAGGAACTTCCTTTGGCTGATATCCCCCGCTCTTATGAGGTGAGTGTGGGTCGTGTGAAGCAATCACCAGACAGAACGGTTGCTCGCCTTGAATGACCTTTCCTGCGCCTGCCATACCCATGTATTCGAATGGATACACCTTCTTCGGTTTGATGTGGGTTTTTCCCGCCAACACCACACGGTAGCCCTGTGGTTTGAGATAGTGCGGCAGTGACTTCACTGCCTTCCGAGTCATGCCGTGGTTCATGTGACACCCGTTCCGATGTGGATAGAGTCCTGTGTAGAGCATGCTGCGGGCTGGCGCGCACATTGCCGTGACCGTGAACGCCCGATCAAAGCGCATCCCCTGCTTGGCTAAACGGTCGAGGTTCGGCGTTCTAACCACCTTGTTGCCATAGCAGCCCAAGTCCCAGACGCTGTGGTCGTCACCTACGAATAAAATGATGTTCGGCTTGGTGTCTGATGGCTTGGCAGACAACCCGATGGGCAGCATGCATACAGTGGCAGCTATGTAAAATATGTGTTTGATAACATGACTCTTACACAAATTGCAGATTTTTCGATCTCCTTTTTGAATCAACGCAAACCTGAGACCCTCGTCGGAATGATCTCCAAACGAACATTATCGAATTGAGTTTGAGTTTCACCCTTTAAGCGGATGGCAAGTGTCTCGCCTCTCAGGTGTCGGTGACTTTCATCGGGGGTATAAACAAGCCGGACAACCTGTGAAAAGTCCGTGGACGAGTTGGAGACGGCTTCTGAGGTGGTGGCAAGCACGGTGTCACCAGCCAGTAGCTCGATCGTGCAGGTTCCACCATGGAGATCGCTTCTTCTCCCGACATGCACACTCAGTGTGTAGGTCCCATTACCGATGAGCTTTTCTAACATTATTAGGGAGCTCGTTTTGATCGCCCCCCCGTTACTCCACATCACCTGACTGCCGAAGGGCGTATTCAGCTTGCCTGAATCGTTATCATTGAGCCCGATGCCGCCAGCGGGAAGATCTTGTGACCAGCCGGAGGGCTTGGTATTAGTGAGCCCGGTAATCGCCGGATTCTCAAAGCTGTCTTCAAAGATGACCAACGGTTTGGGTTCAGTCTTGGGTAGCTCAGAGAGAAAATAATCACGCCGGAGTGCTGTCTCCTGCCATCGACCGACCGGGCCAGCCACGCGGGCTTGACCTGTCGTCACGACCGATTGTTTTTTCACCCCTTTTCGATGGAGGATCTCCACCTTGCCGGAGAAAACATGCACTTCGTCCGGTGCGTTGGCGCGTGACCGGATACCGAACTCGGTGCCGAGGTCGGTCACGACCATTTCAGCTGTACTCACCTTGAAGCCGATGGCCTCCGGTGGCACCTCGAACCATGCTGTGCCTTTGTCGAGCTCAAGCAAATCCTCACGTCGCAGGGTCATCGCTGCAGGCCCCTGTATGATTCCACGCACTCCCGAGGCAAACTCAAGCTCGACGGTTCCCCGCGACAGCTCGATGCTGGAGCCAGGTTCCAGAACTTGACCTTCAGGCGCGCCCTCGCCAGTGAGCTGGTGGCTGATGGTGAGGTCTGTGCCGGGACTGGTTGAAAATCTAAGTGTGGGTGGCGGTGTTCGCGCTATGAACAAGCTCATCACAACCCCGATAATGGCGACCACGGCGACAGAAATCAGCATCGCTGTGCGGAAATTACGTCGCTGATCCCGCTGGATCGCCCGATCCATCGGAATGACATTCAGGCTGTCGACCCCTTCGTTACGCAGTTGCAGTGCATTGTGGAGATGGGCGTAATCGCAGTAGGCATCCTTTGCCTCCGGATTTGTCCGGAGCTCATGCTGGAGTTCCTCCAGATCATCGCCCATGAGACGCCCCTCAAAAAGTTCCTGCAGGTGCATTTCTAGTTCTCGGCGATTCATCAGTCGAGTTCTCCCCTCGTTAGTTCCTTGTTAATACATTGCCTCAGTGCGGCCCGGATTCGGAAAAGCGATACCCTCAACGAATCAACCGGTCTGCCGCATGCGGCTGAGAACGATTCCAGAGTGGCGCCTGAAAAATAACGATGTTCTATCAGCTGACGCTCCTTGTCCTGCAATTTTCCGAGACACTTGTTCAGGGACCGGAGTCGTTGCTCGAGTTCCTCGGGTGTTTTCTCACCACGCTCGGCAAGCTCCTCGATTAAGTCATCATCCAGTGTTGTCACCCCCAACGCGATTGCCTTGCGCCGATGTGCCTTGACCTCGTAGCGCGCTATCGCGTAGGCCCAGGCTTGGAAATGTGTGCCCGGCTTGAACTTCCCGCGTTTCTCCCACAGGACGAGATTGGTTTCTTGCAGCACGTCCTGAACCCCGTCCATCCCTGGCATCAGCGACACGATATACGCCCGCAACGCCTGCTGGTGGCGGGTGATCTGACCGACAAATTCGGCCTGCTGACTGGCATCGAGACTCATACTGAGGAAATGCATCACTACAAACTCGGCAAGGGCTGTCGAGACGTTTTTTGCAATCACATCAGATTAGTGGAATTTAACAAAAAAATGCAGAAATTTGTTAACGCCGAGTCCTTTTTCGACGTTAGCTGTGAGGGTATGCATATTTTTTGCCCCGCTCTCACACGAACTCAAATAAAACATTATCATGAAATACAACAAACAAATAAAAACAAGCC
>JABHEX010000140.1 GCA_018676385.1 Akkermansiaceae bacterium | reverse complement strand
ATGTTAATGGTAATGGTGCCTATGCTTGGTATGTCTCCGATAACAACCAGAAAGCCTCGGTAGATCCACTAGATGATGTGAAATTTGCGGCTGCCGCTTTTGAAGCTGCACCGAGATCGAATCCGGCCTTGATTGATTCCAGTGGCAGTGATGCATTTGCTGGATTTTTGGACGATGCACGGAAGCATCCTGGGAAGTTGGTCAGCTACCTTAATGCGTCACTAACGCAGGGGGACTCGGAGGCAATGGCGAAGCTGTTAGGCGAGAATGTGCATCATCTCACGACCTACTCTCCGGGGCTGTTCACCGATACCTCACTCGGTGGTTTGCGCCGTGACCTGACTCCGCTTCTGCTAGCAAACAAGAGTGACAAGACCATCGATTTTTCGTTTGGCTCAGGAAGTGGTGCACAAACATTTTCATCGGGTTGGCCGATCATTCCCGGACCCGAGCATGGTGTTCTGGGGCCATCCTTTGGAGCTTTGAGAAACTGGGCACAGCACACCCACAGTAACCTACAGGATGCGGAAACAAATTTCCCTGCATCGGCCACACGCATGAGGCCTACTACCCATTGGCCGCACAATATTTCCGACGGTGCTTGTGCTGACGCATCCGAGTGGGCGGAATCCGCACCGAAGATTCACCCGGTGATGACCGACAGCCGCTGGCACTATTATTTTTCCCATCACAACAAACGTATCCGAACCCATATTATTCCACGGGTGTGCCTGTGGAACCCGTATAATAGAGAGCTGAAAATACCTGCAATGTCAGTGCTTATGCCGAATCCGTTTTATGGGTTGAGTCACGGGATGCATTTTTTCCCAGAGGAAAATCACGTCAACGAGTTGAAGGACAAGTTTAAGAGTGATCCATCGCATGTATTCTCTCGTTGGGTTAAAAAAAGCGGTTATGTAGGTGGTAGTGTCTATAAGATGCGTACTAATCCATTTCCTACCGAGAGATACTTGGGCTTCGTGCTTGAAGGTACAACGCTTGAGCCTGGTCAGTGCCATGTATTTTCTCCCAAGGTAACATCAGCTGACTTATCGGCAAATGGTGTCAACCTGCAACGTTATCAATCTACTTCTGTCTCTGCAAATGTGCTTAGTTCATCATCACCGCAGGGAATGAGTCACTACTATTACGATCACGCATCCTCGGTCAGGTATCAGATACAAGCAACAAGTTGGCGTAATCTGTCCAACACACATCTTAGTGAAATTGATTTTGATCGTATCTTCGACTACCAACCAGAGGTATCAATGCAAAGCGATGGTAAGGTGGAGAGCTTTCCGTTTGTTCTGAAAGCTGGTTCTGCATCATCACTTTCGGCTTTATACAGCAGTAATGCCCACCCCACAATCCAGTTAGTCAACAGCGGTGCTGGAGGTGCAAAGCCGACGACATTTTTTGGATATATCGGTCAGACATGGGGGTCAGCAAACCAGCAGGATAACAGTTTTGGATACCTGCAAACCTTCGCGGATGCGCCGCTCAAAGACGCTCCTGATACTCACCAAGTCGGTGCTAAGTTGTTGTGGTTTGATGAGAGTGGGACTGAGGCAAATAACCCGCCGCTTCGGGTAGGTCGCTGGACAGAAGATCATATGGTTTATAACGTTGCACCTATCGCAAACTGGAATGTTCGTGCACAACTCACCACTAGATCACCAGCAGCACAGTGTGCCAAAAAATGGTATATGACGAGTATGGGTCCGTGGCTCTTGCAGTTTGTGCCTCACTCGCCTCAGGATGTGAACGATCAACCGAGTCTGGCAAGTAGTGGGGCTCTCGTGAAAAACCCCTTTGGATCCACAGTTACATTTCCATTCACACAGGACGTGGTATTGTTTGATCTGCCGTCGGAAGACTATGGTGTTCTATCTGTGGCAAAGTTGCGCCACGCAATGCTCAGCCCTTATTCGTGGATGCCATCGTATGTTGTGGGTCACTCGTTACGGAATTTGCACGCGCCGTCTGATCATAGCGCGCACAATGATGCGATCTCGGACTACACGCGAGCCACTCCTGCTACCCGATGGGATTACCTGATTGGAGGATCTAAGGACAGTGGGCTCAGCCACGGACCTTATGCTAAAGTGATTGATTCCCAAGGATTGCTCCAGATTGGGAATCAAGCAGTGACGCGAAGCGTGGATGGCACATCTCTGTCGTCGCGTGACGAAGTGCTTGCCTATGACGTTGCTTACGAAGTGAACCAGAACTTGTGGGACCGATTTTTCATTTCCGGTATGCCGCTGACAAGCGGCACGCAGTCGTTCGATTGGGATCCTGACAATGGTAAAGATTTTTGGAACACACGTTACCAATACAACTATGCCAGCGGGATCAGTAGGCCGGATGCTAAAGATTTGGTATCCGGATCAAGCGGCGTGAATAATGCTTTCTGGAGAAACGCAGAGTGGATCAAAAACAAGGCGGCTTTCAATATTAATTCAACCTCCGTGGGGGCGTGGACAGCTTTTCTGTCAGGCACGCTTGGCGAAGCGCGTCCTCTGAAATCAGGAGAACTTGGAGGTGATGTTATTTCCTTCGCTCGGCATAGCAACCCCCAAGAAGCCCTGGACACTGCTGGCGCCGATCCAGACAAGGCCGGCGCGTGGGTAGGTGCTCGCAAGTTGACCGATGACGAAGTGCGGGGTCTAGCTGAAACGATTGTAGCTGAGGTCAAAAAACGTGGTCCGTTCGTCTCGCTCGCTGATTTTATCAATCGACGACTCGGTGATTCAAATGATCAGGCTTCACACATGGGTGCCTTGGATGCGGCTATCAATAAGTCTGGATTGAATGCCAACTTCGAGAAAAACAAAATCTACCAAACCACTGCGGTTAATGTTGGTACGCGCACTGACGCACCAGATAACAACCTGGACAGCTTCAAAAATAGTTACCGATACCGTGATAGTGGGGGCCAATACACGACCATGCAGCCAGTGAGTAAGGCGTGGGGACTTCCGGGTTTTCTCACTCAAGGTGATTTATTAGAACCCCTAGCTCCAGCGATGACAGTGCGCGGTGACACCTTTACAGTGCGCGCATATGGGGAATCCAGTGACAATGGTGAGGTTAAAGCTCGTTCTTGGCTTGAAGTGACGGTAGAACGAGCTCCGCAGTATGTAGATGCCAGTGGTAACTCACCAGGTGATATACCTTTGATTATACAGCAAGCTACGGGGCAGTATCTCGGCGGTAGCCTCACCGAGACTAATAAACGCTTCGGTAGGCAATTCGTCATTACGTCAATGCGATGGCTGAGCCCCGATGAAATCTAGAACCATTCTGATGCGTCACTATCTAATAACAGTCGGGATCTTTGTTCTGTCAGGCACACAATTAATGGCGCAGGATGTTACCAAGGCTGAACCCAAAAAACCTGAGGCGAAAGTATCCGTGGTTGCACTCGGCCCGAAGCCAACGAGGAAATACAGACATGTCGAGGGTGGAGAAGCTCCGGTGATGCTCTTAGCAAAACCTGGTGAGACACCACCCCCGAGGCTGTATTACAAGGGGAAGCCAGATGGCGATCAAAAGACGCGATGGCTGACTTTTAACGTGCCTTTTAATAACCCCTCAGTCTTGCGCCCGATCCCGCCCGATAAACCGTTGGTATTGTTTCGCAAAATTGGCGCTGGCGATGATGCCAAGTATCAACGCTATGTGACCATTCCCGCGGGCGCAGTGAACAGCCGGAGAATTTTTTTCCTCACTCCTTCCGTCACTGGGCCCACTCCATGGGATAAACCACCAAAGGTGCGAACAATCTCGCTCGATCAAAAAAGTCTCATAGGAAAGCAATTCGTGTTAAAGAACCTTTCTCGTTTTACTGTACTCCATGCGTTTGGAGACAACGTTGTATCTGTCGCACCTACAAAAATCATTTCCTATAAAAGCGTCAAAACTGGTGAGCTATATCGGCTCGCCGCCCAATATGGAACCAGGAAAAAAATCATCTACAACACTGCTGTAAGGCTGGATGGGAACGGCCATGTCCAGCTCTATGTGCTATATGATACCAACCCAAAGACTAATTCCAGTCGCTCAGTGGGCGTATTCCGCACCATGATCCCGGTGCGGGGAAAAATACAGCCACCACCAGTAGCCAACCCCTGATAAGTTGAGATACTCAAGCTATGTAGCTGTTTGTGAATAAGTTGGCCTGTTTACTGCTGGTAATATGGCAGTTTTTTGGTAACAGCTTAAGAAGCTAATTTTCACACACTGAACCAATACTAGTTAAATCAATTATTGGCTGAGATGATTGCACAATTTATCACAGACTAATTGCAGTAAAAGAAATAAGCTAATCCCAACCCAAATACACATAATGAAAAAAATAATTATTACATTCACGATACATGGATTTATGACCATGACGTCTCAAGCGGCATTAGTCTTCGATGAAGAATTTGGAAGCCTACCTGATGGAACGACTCTTACTACCTCCAATACAGACTTTACATATATTAGAAAAGGCTCGGGGGCCTCTGATCCTGCCGTTATCAGGCCTGCGCAGGTGGGTTCAGGGTCATCAATTTTTGTTAAAGGTGTTAGCGGTTCTCTTACCGGTGTGGGGGTAAAAGAAACGCTGACTTTATCATCTATTTATACCATGTCAGTTAACTTTAGATTCACAGATGTTTCCTCAGGTAACGTCGTGATTGGAGTTGGAAATGGTAGCTCGTTAAGCGGAAATAGTACATTTACTACATCGCATGGTTTATTTTGGTTGCAATCAGACAATGGTAACTTTGAGCATCGGATATCGGGTAAATGGAGCAATGTGAACGAAGCAACTACGTTTGAAGACGATACGAATTATTCTTTACAGGTAATCGCTAATGGTGGCTCTAACTCTCTAAGTTATAGCGGAGGTGATGTTGCTGCAGGCAAAATGGATATTTATCTCAATGGTAATCTTCTTGAAGATGATGTAGCCGTCACCAATTCACTGACAGCAAACGGATTTAGGATTTACTCTGTGAATGGTGTAGGGGTTGAAATTGATGACGTTAAGCTTTGGAACGAGGCCATTGCCGTCCCCGAACCATCATCCGCAGCTCTACACGGACTCGCTGGTCTTGTTCTACTCACTCGCCGCAGGAAGTAAAACAACACAGCAATTAGTCTAAATTTTCAAAACGGCGGCCTTCGGGTCGTCGTTTTTTTGTAGTTAGCCCGTCCTTTGTAGCCCATTAGGCTCGCGCTCACACTACCTTTTGGCGAAAGCCCATTCTGTGTTTATTTAAGGGTTGTCTTTGTTTGGATATAGAAGTGTGTCTAACCGCTAGGTTTGAACTGAAAATTCATTTTGAGGATACCAGTGAGATATCTTGATACAATTTATAAATAGTTAAGAATTATAATAGAGACGATACGATTAATTAATATCATTTTATGCTGGAGGTATTATAAAATGTATGAATAATCTACGCATCCATCTATTTTAAATCTTTTTTACGACTAAAAATCATTTCTACATTTTTTCCACCAAATCTTAATCAATCTTAGATTATCAATCTAACACTCTTCCTCTCACTCAGTCATACCCAAGTCCTAATATCAACAAATTTAATACAAATAATATGAAAATAGCAATAGTAACGCTGGCGATGCTAGCCCCAGCCTCAGTGAGTTCAGCAGTTCTATACAACATGGACTTCTCGATAGTTGGGCAGGGATCAACGCACAATAGCGGCGGTGATGCAATTGAGCCTTCTCCAATTTCAGGTAGCAATTGGACACTTACACACAATAATCCGTCTACAGATGGTTCTACTAATGAATTTATTACTGTTGCAGGTGATAAAATGCGAGTTCAAGACTGGGGTGGTGATGGCACTGTGACCAGCGATCCTATCAATATCACTTCAAATGGAATAGTGAATATAAATGGCGTTGCAACCACGATCGGAACAGACGTATTTAATACCGTAAACGAGGGGGTAACTTGGTTTTAT
>JABHEX010000139.1 GCA_018676385.1 Akkermansiaceae bacterium | reverse complement strand
CTTTGTGAATTGCATCAATGTAGGTAACTTCGCTCATCTGCCTTGAATATTTGGAGTTGCGAACGCTCTCCAGTCGTCTTGATACGGATCGGGTTCAGATTCCTTTTGTGCCTGCGCAACAGCTTCTTGGACTGTCTCCGCAGCCTTAGCCTCCCATCCTGCGATTTCAGCTTCATCCGAAAACTTATTTGCAATCATCTGATCACGACCTACATCAATACTATCGCGCCCCAATTCAGATTCTCTTAGTTTCCCATCCACATATGATCCGTCATCATGTTCTCCATGACCCGTTAATCGAAGCATTGAGGCCACCACAAGCTGTGGCCCTTCCCCTGCCCTAGCACGCTCTGCGGCATTCTGCATCACACGAATACATGCCAACATGTCAGTGCCATCGACGCTATGCCCCCTAACACCATAACCCTGTGCTTTATCAACAAGATTATCGCACACGAACTGACGATCGTTCGGTGTAGAATAGGCATATTGATTATTTGCCACAGTTAAAACTAAAGGCAGATTTTCTACCGCAGCCGTATTCAAGCCCTCATGAAATGATCCAGTTGACGTGCAACCGTCACCCACGCACGTGCCACCCAGAACACCCTGCATTTCCCCACGCAGGCGTTTTGCTAACAACATCCCACTGACCAAGGATATCGCACTTCCCAAGTGAGAAATCATTGCCGGCATACCGTCTTTTGGTCGACCACGGTGGATGTTTCCATCACGCCCACGCATAGGCCCCTCAACGGACCCAAGGTAGGTGCGCGTGCAATCAATTAACTCCTCACCAAATGCGGTTCGCCCCGCTTGATCACGAATCAAGGGAGCATATACATCGCGCCCTTTGATCAAGCAGGCTGCCAACGAGGCGCTGACAGCTTCTTGCCCCTTGCCGAGGTAAACACCACCAGCAATTTTGCCTGCTTTGTACAGACTTCCGAGTTTATTTTCTAAGACTCGCGCTGTGAGCATGGCACGGAAAACTTTCCGCACGTGATCGCGACTGAGGTCTTCGTTGGATGTGTCCATGCAGTAGTGAAAGAGATTTTGTACCATTATTCATTTCATGCAATCATAAGCATGAAGGAAGCGGCAGTCATTCTGTTGACTATAAAGACAGCGACACGTCAGACTGGCAACAGCATTCTTTATCAAATACCAATGGTTATCACCCTTCATGTTTAGCAAATCCCACAAAAGAAACCATTGCAAATAAGCAGACACCCAAGCATAACAGGTGAGTAATAATAAATTTCATTTTTTCTTATGAATTCCACCCTTCTCGTTCTCGCCGCCGGAATGGGCAGCCGATACGGCGGCCTCAAACAAATGGATCCCATGGGACCGAACGGAGAATCCGTTCTCGACTACTCTGTCTACGATGCCATACGTGCAGGCTTCAGTCGCGTAGTGTTCATTATCCGTGAGGATTTTGCGGAGCTTTTCAAACAAGCTATCGGATCAAAATTCAGTAGCAAAATTGAGGTCGACTACGTGTTTCAAAAATTGGATGACCTCCCCGCAGGATTCTCTGTTCCCGATGGTCGTAACAAACCATGGGGCACTATTCATGCGGTACGCGCTGCTCGAGATACTATTTCTGGACCATTCGCAGTAATCAATGCAGACGATTTCTATGGAGCTGATTCTTATCTCCAAGTGATAAAATATTTTCAGCAATCGAATAATTCCAGCAATGACATTTCTCATTATGGCATGGTGGGCTACCAGTTAACAAAAACACTCTCAGAACATGGTAATGTAAACCGCGGTATTTGCTCGGGATCTGATGGCTTCTTGAAAGATGTTGAGGAAGTCACTGAAATAAGCAGAGAAGACGACAAAGCGATCCGCGGCAACTGGTTAAATGGAGAAAAAAGAGCGATTCCCGAGGGCGCTATCGCTTCGATGAATTTCTGGGGATTCACTGCAGATCTCTTTAAACATTTAGAAAAACACTTCATCGAATTCCTCAAAAACCATGGTGAAGAAATGAAATCAGAGTGCTACATCCCCACTCTCATTGATGAATTAATCCGAGACGGTAAAGCTGACTGCAAAATCCTAGAAACTTCCAGTTCGTGGTTTGGAGTCACTTACCCTGAAGATAAACCTTACGTTGTCGCCAATATAAGAAAGCTCATCGAAGCTGGAGACTACCCTAGTTCGCTCCAATAAAAGAAAACTATGAGGATATTAGTAACAGGTGGATCAGGCTTTATAGGCTCGCACATCGTGGAGCACTTCCAGGGTAAAGCCGAAACGATTCGTGTTTTAGATAACTTACGCACTGGACATCGTCACAACCTGGATGGTCTTGAGTGTGATTTCATCGAAGGCTCAATTACAGACCGAGCGCTCGTTAAGAAGGCTGTCAGCGGCATTGACTACATTTTCCACATGGCTGCAATGGTTTCTGTCCCAGAATCGATGAGTAAAATTACCGAGTGTATAGAAATCAACGTCAACGGCTTACTTAACGTGCTTGAAGAGGCCCACTCCGCTGGGGTAACAAAAATTATATTTGCATCTTCGGCTGCCAACTATGGAAACAATCCGACAGTTCCCAAGATTGAAACCATGCCGCCAGAACCGCAAAGCCCCTATGCAATCACCAAACTCGATGGGGAATATTATCTGAAGATGTTCCAAGCTGAAGGCAAGCTACAAACCACTTCGCTCCGGTTTTTCAATGTTTTTGGTCCACGCCAAGACCCCAAGGGGGCATACGCTGCTGCAGTACCCATATTCATAGAAAAAGCAGTTAAAGGCCAAGACATTACCATTCATGGTGATGGACAACAAACACGCGACTTCATCTATGTTAAAGATATTGTTGATGCTCTCGTTTTTACCGCTTTCAACGATGACATACACGGCACTTATAATGTGGGATACGGCGAAAAAATCACCATCAATGAGCTAGCTCAAAATATCCTCGCATCAATTCAAACAAAATCAAAAATCGTCTATGCAAATGAACGAGCTGGAGATGTTAGGCACTCAAGAGCTTCTGCTGAAAAGCTAAAGAAATCTGGCTGGCGACCTAAACATACACTTGAGGAGGGCCTCGCTGCTACCCTGGATTTCTTTAAGGATAAAGCACTGAAGTAATCTAAAGCAGGACAAACATAACCTGTCAGCAAAATCATTGGCAACCGCCAAAGACTCAGTCATATAGCCGCGGCATTTATAATGCACGAGACAAAGCTGCGCTAAACACCTTAATTACGGAATCAAATATCAAGCATAAGCTGTCTGACCGGCGCAAAACTCCTTCGGTGGATCGGGCACGGCCCTATTTTACGTAATGCCTCAAGATGCTGCTTTGTTCCATAACCCTTATGCTGCTCAAAGCCGTATCCCGGATATAACTCCGCATACTCAATCATCCTCTGGTCACGTGAGACCTTGGCAATAATACTCGCTGCTGCAATAGAAAGCGACTTCCCATCGCCTTTGATAATACCCTCTGACTCAATGGGGAAACCAGGAACTGGCAACCCATCGATCACACAGTAATCTGGCAACCTAACAAGACCTTGGGCCGCACGCCCCATAGCGGCATGCGTGGCTCTCAAAATATTAACCCCATCAATTTCTTCAGATTCTGCATAAGACAATGACCACATAATATCACGTCGTCCTGTTAACTCCTCGTAAAGCCGCTCCCTCTTCCTTGCTGTGATCTTTTTTGA
This sequence comes from Akkermansiaceae bacterium, assembly GCA_018676385.1. Taxonomy (GTDB): domain Bacteria; phylum Verrucomicrobiota; class Verrucomicrobiia; order Verrucomicrobiales; family Akkermansiaceae; genus Oceaniferula. Next base: position 4,535 of record JABHEX010000139.1, on the reverse strand, counting down.
ATCATCTAACACGTCGTGCGTAAAACCCTCAGGCAAAATTACAGCTGCTGCTGATACAGGACCGGCCAAAGGCCCCCTTCCTGCTTCGTCAATACCAGCAACAAGCTCATAACCTGCCTGTTGCAGCGCACATTCACGTTCCATATCGGGCATAAAACCAATCGTGCCCTGTCGATCATTAAAAGGCACGCTCTAAAATTGATGGTCAGCTATGGCGACTAAAACTTGGTTACTAAAACCGGTCATCAATAAAAAATCTACAACTCATGCAAGATAGCCCATCAGACTCAATAAAGACCCTGTTTTTCCCGAGAGTTATTCTTGGCAAGGCTTAAAGGATTCATTATCTTGCAACTATGCACATCAAGAAATTTCTTAACGTGGTAATAAGTATCATGTGTGTCTCAGCTTTCACATCCTGCGGCTCTAATGACGACGACCAGCTTCCCATCGCCTCAGGAATATCAAATCAAAATGAAGCCGCAGAGGCTGATGCCATGCTCTCCCAGGGACGTGCTTACGAAGCCGCCAAGAAAAATAGCAAGGCACTATCCACCTACAAAGCCATCTTTAAGCAATACCCGCAAACCAACTCCGCGGCCGAAGCGAAATATGCACAAGCAAGAATCCTCGACCAACAGGGCGACCTGCTCAAAGCCTTTGAGGCCTATCAAGACGTGATTGCACGCTTTCCCAGCAGCCCGCATTACGCAGCAGCAATTAGCCGCCAAGAGACCGTTGCGCATGCAGCTGCAAATGGCGTAATTCAAAATAGTTTTCTCGGTATGAAAACAAGTATCGGACCAGAGAATATTGAAGAAATGCTCGGTAATGTCAGAGACAATGCCCCACGCGCAACATCAGCACCCAAAGCACAGTACGCCATCGCACGCGTGTGGCAGCGAAACGGCAACGCAAATAAAGCAATCGCTGCTTACCAGCGAATCGCTCTAGATTATCCTAATAGCGGTAACGCCCCAGAAGCACTCTACCAGCAGGGTGAAATTTTGACGCTCAAAGCAAAACGCGGCAATCAAAATACCGCTCATGTGGATCGAGCTCGTGAGATTTACAGCGAGCTCATTAGACTCTACCCAAGCCACAGCCGCGCCACTGATGCCCGCAAGAGACTTGTCACCCTCCGAGCCCAAGATGTTCAACGCAGCTACGAAACAGCCGAATTCTACCGAAAGAAAGGCCAGAACAAAGCCGCTCTTTTTTACTACCGTGAATTACTACGTAAGGTCAAAAGCGGGTCCTACCACGACCTTGCCAAGCAACGCATAACAGATCTTGGCGGCTAAATAATCGCGAGTAACAATACAAGCACCCGCCACCCACCCATACCATGCTCAAGTATCTATTCGCTTTCGCCCTTCTTTTGTCATCCTGCTCAGGGTATCGCCTGGGAGGAGCAAAACCCATTCACCTCTCACATGTTAAAACTATACATATACCATTATTTGAAAATGATACTCTATTGGTGCGCGCTGAGTCACATGCAACCAACAGCGCAGTGAGCGCTATAACTCGTGACGGCACATACAGGATCGCTACATCAGCTCGAGCAGATGCAATTCTGGAAGGACGAATTACCCAGGTTGACTACGACCAGGTTCGCTCCTCTCGGCTAGACAGCTTAAGATCGGAGGAACTAAGTATGGATATAAGCATCGAATGGGTGTTACGCGATGCCCGCAATCCAGCACTCATACTCGAGGAAGGCGAATCCCGAGGCACTACCCGATTCTTCGCCGGTGGCAATCTCCATGTCGCACGAACTAATGCACTCCCTGATGCCCTTCGCCGTGCCTCAGAATCCATGGTGATGCGTTTCTCAGAAGGCTTCTAATATTGCTGTTACCATGATTTCATTTGTCCCTACCCCTATAGGTAATCGGGCGGACATCACCTTACGGGCATTAGAAGTATTGCGTGATGCTAATGTAATTGCTTGCGAAGACACCAGGCACTCAGGGTCGCTACTGAAGCATCACGATATAGATAAACCACTGATATCACTGCACGATCATAACGAGGCACGAAGGATACCTGAACTAATCGAAAAGGCAAAAACCGGCACCAAGATTGCCGTCATATCAGATGCTGGCATGCCGCTCATCTCAGATCCAGGATATCGCCTCATGCAAGCAAGTATTGAACACAATATTCCATATACCGTGCTGCCTGGCCCGTCAGCTGTTCTCACAGCCCTAGCGGGCTCAGGCTTCCCTACACACGCTTTTAGCTTCGACGGCTTCCTGTCAGTCAAAAAAGGCAAGCGCCGCAAGGCACTAGAATCTGCAATCACATCAGGCAAGACCTCACTTTTCTTTGAATCCCCTCACCGACTTCTCTCCACGCTGGAAATCCTCACTGATATCAATCCTAATCTCAGGGTGTGTGTTGCTCGCGAGCTGAGCAAGAAATTTGAAACCTACCACAGGGATTCTGCCGAAGTCTTACTGAAATACTTTAAAGAACATCCGCCAAAAGGTGAAATCGTGCTCATCCTAGATGTCTTCAAGTAAGATTCAACCACTTGTGATAAGCACCATTACCATGTCATCATCCTTCTGATCCAGATAGGCAACAAGAGCCCACATCCGAAAAATAATTCATCTGGCAAGTTGATGCCCACTCCCTAATCACGCAAACAGATGACTCCACGCCAGTTGCTTGATAATACGCCCCACAACGTCAAAACTAGTTCTTCATATGATAGGTGAGACACAATTGACTGGAAATGTTGATAAAGCTCTACTGCACATGGTAACCATCACGAGAAACGCATTTACTTTTTTTGCGTGTAAATAATTCTATAACGTTCTACTTGTGTTAGTAGTGTGTATTTTTTATGAGATAGTATAACTAGACTATTTCCCACTGAGCGATGAACTCACGCGCCATAAATGGGTTGTTAATAAATGTGATTTGATTGTTAATATCATGTGAATAAATTGTGGATAACACACTTTCCGATAAGTCTTTTTTACGCAAAATGCTTAATCTACCACGGCGCGAGGGTTCCGTTTTTTTATGTAACTCTAAAGCTACCCTACCCATGGTCATCCGAGTATTGAGCTCAACGACCGCACGAAGGCCAAGCCTACCATCAGCCAGCCTATATACCATGGCATCGATACCAACTGGCCCGACGTATCCGGGTAGCAGGGTGGGAAAATACTGAGGTATTGTCTCGCCATAAAGAGTAGTAATATCGGCATCACTAAACAAAAACTTCGCTACATTCGGTGGCAGCCCAGATCCCCATTTTGGACAAACCAGACTCCCAATAAAACGCCCTGCAGCATCGTTCTCCATGTGGGTCATTCCAATGAGGCTGACACTATCAGGCTTGATTTCATAAAGCATCGAGAAGTCATGCACACGCTCAAGCCAGGGCTCCACAGCAATCCCACCATGTTTTTCTATTCTTTTGGCAATCCACGCCTCTGGGATTGGCTCCCCTATCTTGATGCGCTTGTGTCCCCGCCCCGCACAAGCATGTGCTGCCTTGAGCAAAACATCGCCAGATAGTAGTAGAATATTAATGTTATCAATAGCATGCGGGACATCTCTACAAAACACACCAGACTCACTTTTGCGTCCAAGTTCATGTTCAAGTTTAAGACCAATCTCCTTGCTCAGCCATAGCGACGGCAGTGACTCACGCCATTGCCACGGAACATTCGCGGAGACCTGGCTAGCGTGCACTGCAAATTGTTTTGATGACTCTGGTGACCACGCCCACGGCCTAAATCCACCGAGTTTCCTCTCTTTACACAAATCAAGACCAAAAAATTCTGGCAATTCAAACCCGCGCCGCTTGAGATATGAGAGATGCTCGTTACCTGGGTGCTGACGTAACATGCTGATGTCATCTTTCCTACACCAAGCCAATGTGAGCATTTCAAGATCGCACTCCATCGCCGACTCCATTCGATTGGGCTGAAATCTCTGCCCCGACACCTTGGCTGCTACGTGAGATTCAGAATTTGGGTTAAACCAGTGAACCACGGGAGTTCTGCCTCGCGATTGCTCACACACATCGAGACGATTAATGAAATCATCATCAAATCCAGCAAGTCGACGTCCCTCGGCATTGAAAGGCGCGATTCCCTTTGCTTTGGCTGGAGCGAGAGGAAAGGTCAATGATGTCTTGAACGCCTGCCAATCGGTCGAGCCACGCTGCTTCCATTTCCTGAACCATTTAACCCCGTGACCAACGTGACCAATCTCATCAAGATAAATTTTTTCCAATACCACTGCCGTACTCTTGTCACCTGCCTGCCGAAATAACGCAGCGTAGTGCTTAGAGAAATCAAGATTTGCTTGCTCAAATGTCAGATTCAGGCGTGTCACAAAATCCATCGGAGTCTCCATGGGCGATACCAGTTTCCAAAAGTAATTGTTGAGCGGCAAGTCGCCAAAGTTAATACCGCACTCATTCATTCGGCGCAGATACATTCGCGTATGCATCTGCTCTTCACGCATCGCTTCATAGACACCACGTCGGTATTCTGCTGGAGCAG
>JABHEX010000138.1 GCA_018676385.1 Akkermansiaceae bacterium | reverse complement strand
TGCACGGAGAAGCCTACCGAATGAATGCGTGATTTATAGTCGCCGTCCGGCAGTGGATCTCCAAATAGATCAGACGTATTTTTAACACTTCGATCTGAAAAAGCATATTGATAAGATAAACCCCAAGACCATGATTCTATCTTGCGCCCAACACCCAATGAAAGCCATTGGCGATTGGCATCTGAAACAGCTGGCGTGAAAGTCTTATCTGGCTGGCTGTTTTCCATATAACTATATCCAAAGCTTATGTTATAACCACTATCAAGTTGATAAGTGGCACCAACACCGTAGATAAAACTGTTGTTCCAATTAAATGGAATAGACACATTCGGCAACAAAGGCGAAGAGTTTTTTAGTGTCAATGTATCGAGTTTCTCCCATTGCACCCACTCAATATTAGCTTCAATATTCCAACGCGAATTGTGACGGTAAGAATACCCCACTGCGAGAGTTGCGGGGGTCATAAATCCTAAGCTAGCATCTGCTTCAGAAACTCCTCCAGGAATCACACCTGCCCCTATACCTCCACCAGGTGCTCCTCCACCAGGTGCTCCTCCACCAGGTGCTCCTCCTCCGGCGGGAGGAGTATCTAATTTAGCAATCCCACCTGAACTTGCTTTGGGAGCAGCGTCTAGCCCCGTAGTTTTCGATTTCCCTTTGAGATCATAGTCGGTTCGACTGCGGTATACGAGACCAAATGCATGCTGCTCATGAGGTTGCCATCGGGCACTTATTGTCCATGAAACAGCATTATCATCACCATTAAATTCAAGCACAGGATTCACAGGGACATCATCCAAACCAGTATTCATCTGGCCTTCAAGTTGGCTAACCCCCATTCCAAAGCCCACTGAAAAGGTGTTGCTCACCTTATATCCTGCCACAGCCCAAAAAGTGGAATTTGTTATCTCAGTTTTAACCGCCCCAAATGCATTTCGAAACGGGCTGTCGTTCCCCCACTCAGTACTCAAACCAAAAGGTGAATTAATACCAAAACCAAGAACCCAGTTGTCATTGAGTGGTTTTGCAAAGTAAATTTGCGATGTCATCTCCCACTGGTCATTACCTGACAATGATGAGCCCGCTACCTTCGCATCGAGATTGTTATTAACACCATAAATTCCAACTTGGAGAGTTTGATCATTGAGCTGGGTCAGCCCTGCCGCATTGTAATAGACTGCTGCAGCTGTATTTGCGGTCGCTACAAAAGCATTACCTCTCGGAGCTGCATCTGATGATTGGTAAGGAGTATAAAATCCATTACCCATGACGGGTAAGGTGCAAGCTAACACAATAGCCGCATATTTTAGTATGTGATTGGTTGTCATCGTTCTATTATTTTTGTTTTTTTGATCTTATTTTTATTAAGAGAACGGATATGTTATAAATGTTCTCCCATATTGTATAATCTATAAAACTATGTATTTTTTTGATTAATTCAAGGAATTAAAAAACTAATATACTTCAATTATAAGTAATGCTTTATTAATAAAATGTCGTTTAGAAATAGATCTCCAAGGATCGTAATGTTAACATATCATGATCTAATCTAGCATGACCATATTATGGCACATGATTCATTTATTTTTCATTCAAAGCGTCATATGCGAGTGCCAGTTAAATTGACCAAAAAGATCGCTAACTCAAATTCGGTATATTTATCCTAAATTCCCCTGAACACTTACGTCATCATCAAAACCACGCAGGAAGAACATTTCTGCGATATTAAAAACATCAAAGGTCAATTACGCTCCTTATCGTTGCCCCATAATCACCACTGTAGAATACACAATAGCCGCAGCAGTTAAGAGTGCGCCCTCGACGCGTGACAGCTTCATATTGGAACCCATCAAAGGAATGATCAATACGGCTAAACCTATCATCACACTTAGATCAAGCCAAGATAGAGCACTAGCTTTCAGTGGCCTAATTCCAGCAGTCGCACCAAGGACAAACAACAAATTGAAAATACAGGATCCAATGGCATTACCAGTGATAATGTCACCCTGTTTTTTGAATGATGCTACGACCGTGGTAGCAAGTTCTGGTAAGGACGTACCTAGCGCAAATAGCGTTAACGAAATAATGACTTCGGGTACTCCAAAATACAAAGCCAGTGATTCTCCATGAACAACTAACCAATCAGATCCAAGCACTAAAGCCCCAATACCAAATATGACTAATCCAACATCAATCCATAAGCGTGCACGCCCCTGCCGAGAGCATTCAATGGCCGCTTTCTCGAATTCTTCATACCTTTCTTGAGTATATCGCGCCTTCTTTGAAAGCCTAAGATTAGCGGCAATATAGAACAAAATCCCCACCACCAAAATCATCCCTTCCCAACGTTCAAGTGCCATATCACTCATCATCCCAACAAACACCGCACTAGCTACCAGCAAAATTGGCAGTTCGCGCTTGATTAGTTGCGAATGCACCACAATCGGGCGAATCAAAGCAGCCACTCCAAGAATCAGAGCAATATTGAAAATATTTGAGCCCACAACATTTCCTAACGCCATATCAGGACTTGCCTCACCTGCCGCAATCTCCCACCCAATCCACCCTGCGGGCACCGCTATCACTTGAGGAGAGTTTGCTTTCAAGCACACAAATAACTCCGGCATGCTGGTGCCGAAAGCCACTACAGTAAGGCCAACAACTAAAGGAGAAATCCCCAGCCTGAGCGCAATCTCTGATGCTCCTTTTACCAGCCATTCAGCACCAAAATAAAGCAATGCAAGACCACCTACGAGCCACAGTAAATGTATAATGATATCCACGGCGACAAACATGTACACGCACAGTCGCGAATAAAACTTCAAATTTACCGCAAACCCTATTAAACAGCCCCCATGTCACACAAACATCGTATCACAGTTCTCGCCGGAGACGGTATTGGCCCAGAAGTTATGGACGCATCACTCACCGTGCTTGAGGCTATTTCCAAAAAGTTTTCCCTAAATTTCATAAAGGACAGCCAACTCGTAGGGGGTGCTGCAATTGATGCTGTGGGATGTCCGCTGCCAGCAGAAACTATCGCGTCTTGTGAACAATCCGACGCCATTCTGTTTGGTTCCGTAGGCGGCCCAAAATGGGAAAACTTACCTCCAGATCAACAACCTGAACGTGGTGCATTATTGCCACTGCGTAAAAAATTCAACCTTTTCGCCAACCTCCGCCCCGGGGTTTGCCTGCCATCACTCACCCATGCCTCCCCAGTGAAGAATGAACTCATTCCAAACGGTTTCGATGTTCTCTGTGTGCGTGAACTGACCGGCGGTATCTATTTTGGTCAGCCGAAAAGCATCACCGAGGAAAATGGTGACACCGTCGCTATCGACACCATGGTCTATAAAAAAAGCGAGATTCAGCGGATTGCTCGTGTCGCATTCACTGCAGCTATGGCACGCGACAAACGACTATGCTCAGTCGATAAAGCTAACGTCCTTCAGAATTCTGTTCTCTGGCGACAGACCATCATCGATATTGCTGAGGAATTCCCAGAAGTTGAGCTTTCACACCTTTACGTGGACAATGCAGCAATGCAGCTGGTTAAACAGCCTGGCTCCTTTGACGTTTTGGTCACTGGTAACCTATTCGGTGATATTCTTTCTGATGAAATGGCTATGATTTCAGGCTCACTCGGCATGCTGCCAAGTGCATCGCTTGGAAGCCAAAACGACAACGGTCTCTACTATGGAATGTATGAGCCCTCCGGCGGCTCTGCACCCGATATTGCAGGCCAAGGCATCGCTAACCCTATCGCTCAGATCCTCTCCATCGCCATGATGTTACGTTATTCCTTTGGCGAACATGATGCCGCTAAGACCATCGAAGCAGCAGTGAACACTGTCATCAATTCCGGACTACGCACAGGCGACCTATTCACCGGCAAAGACACAGAACAAAAAGTCAATACAGCGGAAATGACAAATGCAATTACCGAAGCGATCTAGCAGGTCTTTTTCAATTGCGATCAAGTATCATGTGACGCGTTTTCCAAAAATAGGATAGCCCTGAGACCACAGTTAACAAAACAGCCGCCCAGAGCGATGCTGGAATTAACCAGTGATCAGGATCAGATAAATACTGCAACAGCCTGACAAAGTCATTATTCAAAGCAACCATAGAAAATGTTAGGTGCACCAAAGCGGTAATGATAAATATTAGTTGCAATGCTGTTTTCCACTTACCTAAAACGTCAGCAGCAATCACGCAATTTTTATCCACCGCAATCTGCCGGATTCCCGTTACTAGAAATTCCCTACAAATGATTAGCGCTGTTACCCACACCGGACACAACCCCTCAGCAGACAAATAGACGAACCCAGAGCAAACTAGAATTTTGTCAGCAAGTGGATCTAGCAACTTCCCCAAAGAAGTCACTAAATTCAATCTTCTTGCCAGGTATCCATCTAACCAATCCGAAATAGCTCCCAACACAAACGCTCCCAGCGCAATAGCATAGCCAGTAACCCCTTCCGATGAGGCAGCAGCACAAAAAACGGCTGTCAAAACAAGGCGCAATAATGTGATAGTATTGGGTAAATTCATTTTGTGTTTATGAAGTGCAGTCTGCACATCCCTAGCCTGTGAGCAATGATACGATTCATTTTTATCGGATTTTTAAGTTTCATGGCACAAGTTCGTATTGCTTCGGTAGGCTGGGCGTGAATAATGATCCCGCTTTTATTTAGCCAAAGTATTATGGAAAAATCTGATTTCGGACTAATTGGTCTGGCTGTTATGGGCCAGAATCTCGTTCTTAACGTGGAAAGCCGTGGCTTCCAAGTTTCTGTTTATAACCGCACCCCCTCCACGATGAAGAAATTCATTGCGGAAAACCCCGATAAGAAAATCGTTGGTAGCGAAACCCTAGAGGAATTTGTCGAGAGTCTCGCCTCACCTCGTAAAATTCAAATCATGGTGAAAGCCGGCGATCCTGTGGATGCTGTTATCAATTCCCTCATTCCTCTGCTCGACGAAGGAGATATCATTATCGATGGAGGAAATTCACTCTATACCGATACAGAGCGCCGCGACAAATACTGTGCCGAAGCCGGAATGCGTTTCATCGGTGCTGGAGTATCGGGTGGCGAGGAAGGCGCCCTCAAAGGTCCATCCATCATGCCAGGAGGACCTGAAAGCACATGGGAAGTAATGAAACCAATCTTCGAGAGTATATCCGCCAAAGTCGACGGTGAACCATGCGTCGTCCACATCGGCGAGGGTGGCGCAGGTCACTTTGTGAAAATGGTTCACAACGGTATTGAATATGGCGACATGCAGCTCATCTGTGAAGCCTACAACATTTTTAAAGCCGCAGGATTCACTAACGAGGAACTCGCTGATATTTTTGCTAATTGGAATGATGGCGATCTTGAATCTTTCCTTATCGAAATCACTGCTAATATTTTCAAACAAAAAGATCCAGAAACAGGTGAGGACATCGTCGACCTTATAGTGGACAAGGCCGGTCAGAAAGGAACGGGCCGTTGGACCGTTATGGGTTCCGTTGAACAAGCAGTTCCCTTCTCTACGATTGCAGGGTCAGTCGAAGCCCGCATCCTCTCCTCCATGCGTGATCAACGCAAAGTTGCTTCTAGCATTCTCGAAGGCCCCAGTAACTGGAACTTCAATCTCGGCATCAGCAAAGATGATCTCGTCAAAAAAGTCCGCAACGCAATCTACGCATCCAAGATCGTTTCATATGCACAAGGCCTCGACCTTATTACCAAAGTTGGTGACGACAAAGGCTGGGACCTAAACCTCGGTGAGATTGCCAAAATCTGGCGCGGCGGCTGTATTATCCGTGCACGCTTCTTGAACCGGATCACCGAAGCCTACACTTCAGATACTCCACCTACGAATCTGATGCTCGCTCCGTTTTTTACAGAAGTCCTCAACTCAGGCCAGCAAGACTGGCGCGAGGTAGTTGCACTCGCAGCAACAAACGGTATCCCAGTTCCATCATTTGGTGGATCCCTTGCCTATTACGATGCCTACCGCGCCGAGCGTCTGCCAGCAAACTTGCTCCAAGCCCAACGCGACTTCTTTGGCGCCCATACCTACGAGCGTACGGACAAACCATCAGGCGAATGGTTCCATACTGAAGATTGGCCAGACTTGATTGGTTGATCGGTTACTCTGACAATCATTAATTATGGCGAAGCGGGTAGTCCGCTTCGTCTATTTTTTTAATAGGAAGAATTCTGGACTCTCTGTTCCCTCTTGTGCCCTTATATTGTGAGTGCTACCATCTCCGAGGTATGCACATCAAACACGCCCTTATAATCATTATTATTTCCGGTATCGCTGGCTACGTAATTGAACCGATGGTGATTCGCAAGGACGCAGACAACGCAAACGATAAAGGCATTACTACAAAATCGGGCGACACTAATCAGAAAAAAATCGACGGCACGTTCACCTATATTCAACCCAAAGAAGAACCCAACCCTAAAGCACCAGTTGCACCGCCTGCAGCGCCGAAAGTCACTAAAACGCCAGAGAGACCTAACAAGCCTACCGAGGTAATACCTCAGCCAAAGCCTAACTTCCCGATTACTTCGCTGGAACTGGATCGCCCAGACAAAAAATCCCGTATAGGAAGTCCCAATCTCGAAAAGGCGATTGATTTTGCCATAAAAAACGACCACTTTATCGGACTAGTCACCCTACTTGAAAAAGATCTTTATCACCCGGTTCAGAAGAACCAAGAAATCACACCAAAACAACTTTCAGAGCTCGCCGATAACCCTGCTTGGAACCACGCACTCAATGTCTATACGCTATTGCAGCTTTTCT
>JABHEX010000137.1 GCA_018676385.1 Akkermansiaceae bacterium | reverse complement strand
CTGCAGAAAGACGAATATCATCTTCAGCTTGCTGTTTTGTTTTATTGGATCTAAGTGTGATTCTTTGAAACATATTGAGAATAATTACGCGCTCTTAATTTTAAAAAATTTCACAAGCATAATTGCCGCTAGTGGTAGTGAAATAGCAATGATCGCGACCGTAATGAATAGTGCTCCAAGCTCATCATAATTTGCCGCAGTTGTGATGAGATCTGTATCTCGGTCCTTGACCTCTCTTGCAATCGTATAAATTTGGTTGAGATACTTCGTGCCGAGTTGTGCAGCAGATAACGCTAGGTTGGCGAAAGAGGCCATTACCGCAAAAAAAGTGGCCTTTAAATTTTGAGGTGCGGAGTTGGCGATCCAAGCCAGCATGGGCACCATCGCGATTTGTCCGAGTGGGGACTCCATCGCAGTGTCAATTACCGCAATGAAACGTTGATCCACGACCCCGTCTGTCATCTGTGCTGTCCAGTAATGAACGCCATAGAACATTGCAATATCAGGAATCATCAGGAGTGTTCCTACAATTGCGAGCGCACCAATAACGTAAGCGATTGATTTCTCGGCCATGAATTTTCTGAAAATAATCATACCGAATAGCGCCAGAAACGAGGCAATAAGGGAGAGTTTTGCAATGAAAGATTGATCGAATTCTAGAACGTCAATCATCCACCACTGGGTCCCGGCACCTGTGGAGGGTACTGCCCTGTATGCAAAAATAATAATTGCTGTACCGATCAGGACTTGTCGTGCCTCAGGGTCTAATTCTTTAATAAGTCTAGACATCAGAAATAAAATGATGGCCGCAGACACGACGAACACTATTTCTTGGGCCCCTGAAACGTCGAGTAAACCAACGCTTATGGAAAGTAGGGCGAATGCGAGACCGCCACCGAGAATCCACCAATTTATACTCGGCCGCTCGCTTTGCACTTGAGTCAGTGCGCGTGCCTCGCTCTTCGTATGACCTGATTTTATAAGGTCAATAATGTTTTTACGCTGGATGAGCGAACCAACGATTACTCCTATGACGGAAGACAACGGTATCAATAATCCAATTTGATACACAGATAGGTAGGCCAAGGACTTCTCTGCTTCAGGTAGCTCTGCAACCCCCTCCATCATATTGACATTCAGTAACGCAACTAAAATACCCCCCACGATGATTGCGAGTCTTCCCAATAATTGCATCGTAGTGTGCATAGAGCGTATGAGCGCCGGGTCAATCGGCCTTCCGGATCGATCAACGTTTGGAACCGCTTCGACCGTCATAGCATCAGCTACGACGTCTTGCAACACGTAGCCAATGGGTGCGAGTAGTGATGATGTGATAAACCAGACCTCTGCTGAGGCAATCTGTAGCATTGCGTCCGTATTCCCCAGAAGTAGAATCATAATGCCGAGGCTTGTCGCAATCATCAATGCACCCAAATAGACGAACCCACTCTTAATTTTCCAAAAAAGATCGACCAGGTGACCAATAGGCATCTTGAGCGCCCAAGGTAGCATCGCCCAAAATGCTAATCCTGCTAAAAATTCGGCCGTTAATCCGAGTTGCTCTTTTACGTAGAAGGAGCCGACGATTTGCGTGAGTGGGGAAATACCTGCCGCCACGTACACCATGAGTGGGGGCAGAAAGCTGATCCTAAATTCTCTCGCAAGCCCAAGAATATGCTGGTCAAACCAATTCCAGATGCTAGAGGTCATATATACTCCTTACGTGTTTTCCTAAGACCTTTCTGAATCGACTTGTCTTATTTTGTCTCATGATATATCAATACTTACCGAGCCTAATTCAGGGATAGAGAAGGTTAGGTGATCTCCTGATTTTACGAATTGTGTGGTGATCATCGTTCCCGTCATTACGATCATACCGGCTTCGATAACTTGTTTTTGTTCGAGAATTTTGTTCGCTAGCCAAGACAGCGCATTGAATGGATGCCCTAAAACATCTCGACCATATCCAGTGTCAACCAGTTGCTCGTTGATATAAACGGTGCCCTGCAGCTCAGCGAGGTCTAGATTTCGCCAATCTTTGACCATCTGGCCATGCACGAGTCCTGCGTTCCAGGCGTTATCTGCTATGAGAGTTAAGACCTCATTGCTGATTCGATCGTAGTCAGCGTTTCTATCGTCAACAATTTCAAGCGCTGGCGCAATGGTGTCAATCACATCAGCAATATCACTGGCAGTGTAGGGTTGACCCTTTGGTACTAAGTCCGTTTTTAAAACAGCAGCTATCTCACATTCGATACAGATACGGCCGTAATCCTTGGCAGCGAGTGACGCTCCGTCGGTATAGATTAAATTCTTGTGTAATGGCCCGCTAAAAGGGGACGGAAACCGCAGGAGCTTTTGCATGACCTCCGATGTTAGGGCGACTTTGTATCCAGCGATTGCACCCAGTGTTGATTTCCTGAGATCAAATAGCTCAGATTGAATTGCATAAGCGTCTGATTCCGTCTTTGCCGCAAGGTGTGACGGTAAACTTACGAAAGACACATTTTTATTGTGTTGCTCGACCAAAAGCTTGGCTGCCTTTAAAGCGCGTGTGGATCGAGTCTGCATGATAAGCGTTTTTCGTGAATCGTTATGCGAGTGATATTTGAGTTCGAGAGCGAAAGCCCATTTTCATAATACGACTTTATTAGTGTAACATTCATCAGTTCGAGCTTAGGTCGCCTGATCGGTGAGTTAGTTTTACGTTGGGGTCTGAATGTTGCGGCCCATTTAATTTCTGGCAAGTTGATTTATGTTTTTTGCTGCACTCAATCGTACATTGATCATATCCATGTCTTTAGCACCGCTGGCGCTACTGGCCCCCTCAGCGCTCGCGCAAAGCGAGACTGAGGCAGTTGTGATGAAGCTTCAGGACGAATTCGTTTACGGTCGTAATCGCGGCCCAAAGATGGGCTATGTTGAGCCCGAGGTGTTCGAGCCACTATCCGATCCGTTGTACAGGGCAGGTTACAAAAATTATCGACCTGTGGGCGTAACGGGCGAACAGATGAGAATGAATGCCATGGATCGAACTAAAGATCTGGGGACGATTCTGGCCTGTGCAGATGGATGGTTTTGGCCATTCTCAAGAACTGCGAGAAATAATGAACCCGCGGGTTTGGAGGTCGAAATTCTAAATTCGATCGCGAAAAAGCATGACCTCAATATCGACATGATGTGGGTCAATATGAGCACTCGTTTTGGTTACGGAGCACCGGGCGGTGCGTTTGATCTGTCCATCAATCGTGGGTTGTGCGATATCGTACTGGGGTTGACCGTTACAGGCTCCGATGACCATCAACTGGACCCAAGCCAGATTGTCTACAGCAAGCCGTTTATGAGCACGGGTTTTGTGTTAGTGACTCAAGGACCCGCGAAGGGGTTGACCAGTTTGGATGATGTTAAGAACTTGAACGTAAAACTCGGGTTGCCTGCATATTCTCCTATGAGTGATTACGCAGACGAAAATGGTATTCCGCACGAAACTTTTTTTCAAAACTTCAGGGTGATTGATGCCATGGTTGAGGGCAAAGTCGATGCTGCAATGATTTGGTCTGGTGCTATTTCACAGGCAAAATTAAATCGTCCTGAAGGGCAATTTCAAATGGTTAAAGGGTATGTTCCTATTCCTGAGATGCGTTGGGATAGTGCCTGGGGGTTAAAAAAAACAGAGGTAGAGTTTAAGAAATTTATCGATGATGCATTCGATGAAATGCTTGAGTCAGGCGAGATTAAAAGGATTGTCGAACGGTATGGTATGCCGTACTACCCTCCTATGGAGTAGCATTTTCAGTAGAGATTTAAATTTTCATTATTGAGATTGATGAGAGGAAAAACTGATGGATTTTGAAACAATTGTACATTTCAGCGTAATGTCCGGAGGTTTGCTGCCGTTGATGGGACTTCTTCTACTGGTCACGATTATTGTTATCGTGGAGAGACTGTATTTTTACCACCGCGTAGTGAGTAGTGGATCGACTTTGGAACACGACTTAAACGTTGTTGAATATCAAAATGCAGGGCAGCTTAAAACGCTAGAGGGGCATTACGAGACAACGTTACAAGTGGCATTGATAGCTGCAGCAACGTCAGCGAATAATGACGACGCGGAGACGATGGATCGAAAAATTGAAGAGTCAATTATGTGGCAATTGCCAAAACTGGATCGTGGCATCTGGGTTTTAGATACTTCGGTAACGCTAGCTCCCTTAATGGGATTGTTGGGCACGATCATCGGTATGGTTCATGCCTTCGACATCCTGGGTGCAGCGGATAATTCGGGTAGCTCTACCAAAATGGTGACAGGTGGTATCGCAGAGGCACTTGTCGCGACCGGGGCGGG
>JABHEX010000136.1 GCA_018676385.1 Akkermansiaceae bacterium | reverse complement strand
GGCGATCTTGAAACCGTCAGACGTTTCCGCGAGAACTTGGAGTTTTTCCATTGCTTCAGGTGATTTTCCGTCGGTGATCAGGACACAGTAGCTCTTATGCTCACCACGGCCAATACGGCCACGGAGCTGGTGGAGTTGGGCAAGGCCGAACCTCTCGGCATTCTGGATGACCATGATGTTGGCGTTTGGCACATCCACGCCCACTTCAATGACGGTGGTGGCAATGAGGGCATCGGTATCGCCATCACGGAACGAGCTCATGACGGCATCCTTTTCATCCGGCGGCATCTTACCGTGCAGTAGCTTCACCCTGTGTTTGCTGAGACGTTTTTTCCATTTCTCATACTCCACGGTCGCGGCCGCGGCATCCAGGGCTGCGCTTTCCTCTACCAATGGATAAACAAGGTATGCTTGCCGACCTTCCTGCAGTTGGTCTTGAATGAATTTGGTGATGTCGCTGACTTTTGGTTTTTTACGAACAGCTGTGACGACTTCACCGCGTCCGGCGGGTCGTTCGTCGAGGATGGAAACATCAAGGTCTCCGTAAATGGTGAGTGTGAGCGTGCGGGGAATCGGAGTGGCGGTCATCACTAGTACGTCGGGCATGACGCCTTGCTGAATTAGGCGGGAGCGCTGGCCGACGCCGAATTTGTGTTGCTCATCGATGATTACGAGGCCGAGGTCGTTGTAATCGACGGAATCATAGAGCAGCGCGTGAGTGCCGATGATAATCTGCGGTTCTCCGTCGAGTTCCATGTGGGTGTCTTCCTGACGCGATCCTGTCCTCAGCGCTACGCGGATGCCAAGTGGCTGCAGCCATTTCTGGAATGTCAGGTAGTGCTGCTCTGCTAGAATTTGTGTGGGTGCCATTAGGGCCGCCTGCACGCCGGAGTCGACAGCCATGAGCATGGCGCACATGGCAACAAAGGTTTTTCCTGAGCCCACGTCACCTTGCAACAACCGGCTCATCGGGTGAGGGGAGCGCATGTCAGCGATGACCTCTCTGACGCTACGTTTTTGTGCACCTGTTAGATCGAATGGTAATGACTTGTAAAAGCGTGTGAGTAACTCGGTTTTTTTACCAAGCACCCTACCCTGGTGAGCACGCACCTGAGCGCGTTTCCAGACGACTGATAACTGGAGTGCGAAAAACTCTTCCAGGGCAAAGTAACGGCGTGCGGCGTCTGCCTGTTGCTGGCTCTCTGGAAAATGTGCTTCGCGCAGCGCCTCGTGCCGGGGATAGCTGGGATCCACATCATAGACCGGGGCGAGGGAGTCGGGGTCAACGGTGCGTAGTAGCTCATGCGCATAGATCCTTTGCCTGCGCTGAGGGACGCCACTGATGCCTTTGTAGATGGGCACAATACGTTCAAGGTGGATCGATTTGTCCGAGTCATCCTCGACGATTTCAAAGTCCGGATGATCGATAAAAATACCTCCCTGATACTCTTTTGGCTTACCATACAGGACTACCTCGTGCCCCGCAGCGAGGGTGTTTTTCATCCACGGCATATTGAACCAGCGGCAGGTCACCTTGGATGTTGTTAGGATGCCATCACCGGCTTCTACAATGATTGCCTCGTAATACTGCTTTCTCGCGCCGAATCGCCGAACTCGCGAGTCGATCACTGTGCCGCGAAGACAAAGAGCACCAGCACCGGCTTGTGCGGGAAATGAATCGAACCTCCTGCGATCCTCGTGACGCTTAGGGAGTCGTATTAACAAATCCACCACGGTCTCAACACCTGCCGACTGATAAGCGAGCACATCCTTGGCGGGGATTCCGTCCCAGTCGGACAATGCATCGCTGGCAGAGCACGTATTCATTTTTTTCTAGTCCGAGCTGTGTGCACGCACATCCTGGATCACGATTTGCAAACTGGTTCTACCGCGAAATGTGTTACGGTTGATGGTAAAAGCGATGTCCCACGGCTGCTCTGGAAGCTCACGTAGTCCGCCGCTAAAGAACATGGCACTTTGCCAGCTTTCTTTTTGTTTCATTGAGAGCTTCAGGTGGTGGTTTTTCAATTCCCGAGGAGCTTCTGTGAGCCATACTTCACGGGTCATAAAGACAGGTTCCGGGTTGGACGATCCAAACGGCTGGAGCAGCTCGTAGCTCTTGAGGAAATCCAGTGACAACTGGGGAAAATCTATCTCGGCATCGAGGTGCAGACGTGGGAGTCGGTCTTCAGCAGAAACGTTATCTGTTACAAAGTCGGCAAAGCCTTTACGGAAGTCGGCAATCTTATCCTCGTGCACGCTGATGCCTGCTGCCATGGCATGCCCTCCGCCAGCTTCTAGATGTTCTCTGTTAGCATTGATAGCGTCCATCAGCGAGACCCCGCCGATACTTCTTCCAGACCCTTTACCAATACCTTTTTCATCAATGGCAATAATGAAGGTAGGTTTGTGAAAACGGCGCATCATACGTGAGGCCACGATGCCAACCACGCCAGGATGCCAATCACGTGATCCTAACACGATGACTGGATCATCCGGTTGATGCTCATCCTCATATCGCTTGAGGGCATCCTTGTGAATGCGCTGTTCTTCAGCTTGTCGGTCACGGTTATGTGCATCGAGCCGTTCTGCAAGTGGCAGCGGGTCAACGTTTGCATTGCACATAAGTGCTTCGAGCGCGTCCTCAGGTCGATCCATCCTGCCTGCCGCATTGATCCGTGGGCCGATGCGGAAACCAACGTCCGCGCTGGTGAGCGGACCTTTGACTTGAGCAACCTCCATGAGTGCACGCAAGCCGTTGTGTTGGGTCTGCTCCATGCGCTTCAGTCCGTGCCGGACTAACAGCCGGTTCTCCTTCACCAATGGCACGATATCTGCCACAGTAGCGAGGGCGACCAGATCTAGAAAATTTTTGAGATCAAATCCCTCAACGGGGCGCTCCTTGAGTAAGGCATGAGCCAGTTTGAATACTACACCCGCCGCGCAGAGATAATCGGAATCAGCTTCAGTATCCGGGCACTTCGGGTTGACGACGGCGATACAGTTCGGTTTTCCCGCAGGGGGAAGTTCGTGATGATCGACAACGATGACATCAATTCCTTCACTTTTAAGAGTGGCTATCTCATCGATGGATGCTGTTCCACAATCCACGGTGATCAGCAGACTGGGTTTCTCACCCTCTTTCATGCAGCGTTCGAGCGCAGCGGAATTCAGGCCGTAGCCCTCAGCTCCGCGGCGGGGGATAAAGCTTCTAACAGATGACCTGTATGCATTTAGGATCTGGGTCATCAAGGTCACAGAGGTGATCCCATCAACGTCGTAATCACCATAGACGACGATATTTTCACCGGTATCGACTGCCTGTAGTACTCGATCTACCGCGGGTTTCATGTCAGGCATCAGTAACGGATCTGTTAAGTCCATCAGGCGAGGGTGGAGAAACTGTTGCATTTCCTCGGGAGGGATGCCGCGCTGTGCCATCATACGAACAAGTATTTCAGGTATTTCATTATCAATATCCGGGGGGATTTCTGGAACTACGGCGAGAATCCATTGTGATTGCTTACGACTCATATCATCTAGGTTATGAGCCTCACATTAGCATCACAAGAACAGAAGAGAATTTCTGAGATGGTAATTTATGGTTACCCGATCATTTGCCGAAGCAAAATCGGATCGATATTACCTTTTTTATCACAAATCCTGTCAATTAGTCGTTCCCAGACGTCCATACCTTTGAGGATGTCCACTTCGATACGAAGGAAATAAATGGGAACATCAAGCTCAGCGGGTCGCGGAAATCGCACAGCATCTTTTTCTGTGGTAACAATTAGCTCTATGTCACGCCTGACACAGCGGTTCATAAAGCGATCAATATCTTTTTGGTTAAACGTATGGTGATCTGAGAAAACGCGGTGAAACTCGACACGTGCACCAAGTGACTTGAGAATTTTTTCAAAGCTTTGTGGCACTGCGATACCGCTAATCGCAGCAACGTATTTTTTTTGCAGATAATCTAGTGGGAGCTGTTCGCCGGTGAAAATGTTTTCCAGATGTTGTGGCCCGTGTGTGCACTCAATGATTTCAGCGTGACGGTTATAGCGACGCATTTTCGTTATAAGCTGCTCGTTCGAGCTGCCATCGCATTTGGTGATGAAGATGTAATCGGCACGGCGCAGGTTCTTTGCTGGCTCGCGCAGGGTGCCGCGTGGAAGTATTCTCCCAGTTCCGAATGGAGAATTTTGATCTACTAGCACGACATCCGTTGTGTGTGCTAGATTCAGATACTGTAAGCCATCGTCAAGAATCAGAGTGTCTGCGTTCAGTTCTCCTACGGCGAAGCTGCCCCCTTTGACGCGGTTTTTATCAACAATCACTGAAACGCCTGGTAGGTTTTTGGCAAGCATCCAAGGTTCATCACCTGCGTAGCGCACCTTGATCAGTGGCTCACCGCCGGCGCTAACGACTTTGGGCATTTCATCTGCGGGGATTGGCAAGCCGTTACTTTTTCTTAACCATTCTTGGGGTTTTCCCAGTTTTTTACTTTTATACCCCCGACTGAGAATAGCTGGCTTTCTTCCGCGCTCTCTCAGAGTGCGGGCAAACATCTCGACCATTGGAGTCTTGCCAGTGCCTCCCACAGTAAGGTTTCCAATACTAATAACCTGTGTACCCAAGTAATGCTGATATTTGGCTCCCTTGCGATAGCATTTCAAACGAACTGCAACTCCGATCCGGTATATCCCAGAGAGCGCCCACAAGAGAATTCGCATCACAGTGGCACGAAAGCCGCGGGCTCGACCAAAGATCACCTCTGTGCCCCACTGCTCTAACTCGTTTAAGGTTTCTCTCATTCGTGCCAATTGTTATACACTTCAACCTTGAATCTTGAAACTTCAAACTTACAACTCGTGCATGACCCGACCCGATGGACGCAATTATGACCAACTTCGCTCGATTTCTTTTAAGCCAGGAATAGCTCCACACGCCACTGGCTCAGTGCTGGTTTCATTTGGCAATACCCGTGTCATCTGTGCAGCTACAATACAAGAGAACGTACCCAGATGGATGAAGTATCAAAAAATTAGTGGGGGCTGGCTCACAGCTGAATACAACATGCTCCCATATTCGACTCTCGACCGAAAACAGCGTGACATTTCAGCGGGTAGGCTCGATGGAAGGTCATCGGAGATTCAACGCCTGATAGGCAGGTCGCTGCGCGCAGTCGTAGATTTAAAAGCACTCGGGCAACGCACGATCTGGATCGATTGCGATGTGCTACAAGCCGACGGCGGTACGCGAACAGCATCGGTGACTGGCGGATGCGTCGCCACCGCGATCGCTCTGAATAAACTCATGGCGGCAGGTAAACTTAAATCATTCCCAATGAAAAAACTCATCGCCGGAATCAGCTGTGGGATTTTTCAAAATGAAGCAATTCTTGATCTCGACTATCCTGAAGACAAGGACGCAAGTGTCGATTTTAACATGGTCATGACCGAGGATCTGGAGCTGGTAGAAATCCAGGGAAGCGGCGAAGAGAACGTATTCTCTCGTAGACAAATGAATGAAATGCTCGATCTTGCCGAAAAAGGAGTCAAGGAACTCGTCGCTTTACAAAAGCAGGCTATCGTTGATGCGGATAAGGCTTCGTTAACTGATCTTAATGATTTACAGGATTCTTTTAACCGCCCGTAGGGTGAGCATTATATCCCTTGTCGGTTTTTTATACTTGCCGCTCAGCTGTATGAGATTTATCATATTCCTTAACAAGGGCATACTCGGTAACCACGATCATTTACCTTTGAATTATAACACATAAATAATACCATGAAACTAACACAAAAAAATACGCTTAAGGGTTTCACACTCGTTGAGCTACTTGTTGTAATCGCTATTATCGCGGCTCTCGCGGCCATGGCGACTCCT
>JABHEX010000135.1 GCA_018676385.1 Akkermansiaceae bacterium | reverse complement strand
CCTCAAGCATTGCAGACTGGGTTTTAGCGGGTGCGCGGTTAATTTCATCAGCGAGGACAAGATTTGCAAACACTGGGCCTTGAATAAACTGGAACTCACGTTGCCCTGCATCAGTTTCTTGAATGATATCAGTGCCGGTTATGTCAGCAGGCATTAGATCAGGAGTAAACTGTATGCGGTTAAAACTGAGGTCCATTGTTTCAGCTACAGATGATACTAGTAAGGTCTTGGCAAGACCCGGGACCCCCATAAGTAATGCATGTCCTCTTGAAAAAAGGCAAATGGCGAGGCGTTCGACGACATCTTCTTGGCCAATGATGACTTTTCCAATCTCGTTTTTGAACTCTTGGTAAACTAGCCCGAGTTGGTCGATGGCAGCGACGTCATCTGGGGGAAGTGTGGAGTTGTGATTATTTGTGACTGGCTCCGATGGAGTAGGTGAATCGGCGGGAATTGTTGGCGTTGCGTCTGTTGTGTCCATGATGATCTTAGATGAAAGCTTTAATTGATTTAGTGTTACTTGTTGCAGTGGGACACTGCTATGAGCAGTTAAAGCACTAAGCGAAGCTAGTGAGACGATTTATTTTGTCGAGATAGGAAAAATGATTTTCTCTCAATATCTGTTTGCTGTCATGGAAAAATACATATTAGTCTGGGCTTAATAATTATAGATGGTGTTGGGCTTTAAGTTGTTTTGGTTTTCAGTATGTCTTTTTCATCGCGGCGCGGGGAGCAAGTTTAGCTATCGGTTGTAAAAAATGTGGGTAGATGAAGATTTGCACTTGTCACTGGGCGGCAACTTCTGTTGACTTCCTCATGGCGCAAATCTCACTTGGACTTTCTTTTGATGATGTCTTGCTGACACCGCAGATGAGTGCGGTCCTTCCCGGCGAGGCTGATCTAAAATCAGATTTAACCGGAGATATCGGATTAAATATACCCGTTGTCTCTGCTGCAATGGATACGGTTTCCGAATCTGACTTGGCGATTGCACTTGCTCAAGAAGGCGGCATTGGTGTGATTCACCGAAATAATACCATAGAGGATCAATCAACCATGGTGTTAAAGGTGAAACGGTCGGAGAGTGCCGTGATCCACGAGCCATATACGGTTAGCAAGAATCAAACCGTGGGAGAATTACGTTTCATTATGAATGAACAGGGGTTTTCTGGTTTTCCAGTGGTAGGTGCTGAAGGTCTGCTTGAGGGAATGGTTACCGGTAGAGATGTGCGTCACATGGCAGATGATTCTGCAAAAATTTCAGATGTGATGACTCCTCTGGATCGACTGGTAACATCTCCTGAGAATACCGCGTTGCGTGAGGCTCGCGAAATACTCTACAAAAACCGTATTGAGAAGCTACCGCTGATTGATAAGAATGGAATTTTGACAGGTCTTATAACGGGGGCGGATATCGAAAAACGTATTACTTTCACTAATGCTGCAAAAGACCCTAATGGTCAACTCCGCTGTGGTGCCGCTGTTGGTGTTGGTCCAGATTGCGTCGAGCGGGCTCAAGCATTAGTCAACGCCGGAGCAGACGCATTGTTTATCGATGCCGCTACTGGTCACACAAGTCGGGTGATGGATGTAATTACTCAACTTCGTGAGCTCGGAGATGTTCCCGTCATTGCAGGAAATGTCGTTACCGCTGAGGGAGCTAAGGATCTCGTAAATGCTGGTGCATCTGCTGTTAAAGTGGGTGTTGGTCCGGGTTCAATTTGTACGACTCGGGTCATCTCAGGTGTTGGAATGCCCCAGTTCACCGCGATTCAGAATGTGGCTGCCTATTGTCGTGACAAGGGGGTCACAGTAATCGCTGATGGAGGGATTCGCTATTCTGGTGACATCGCCAAGGCTCTCGCTGCAGGTGCGGATCTTGTGATGTTAGGGTCAATCCTTGCTGGTACACGCGAGAGCCCAGGTCAGACGGTGCATTATCAAGGGCGCCGATTTAAATCATATCGTGGTATGGGATCACTGGGGGCGATGCGAAAAGGCTCAGGGGATCGTTATGGGCAGAATAGTTCAGGGAAACTTGTGGCTGAGGGCGTAGAAGGGCGTGTTCCTTACAAAGGGCCGCTCAGTGATGTTGTGTTCCAGCTTATGGGCGGACTTCGTTCTGGAATGGGATACGTAGGGGCATCAAATCTATCAGAATTGCGTGAGCGTGCGCAATTTACTCGTATCACTGCAGGTGGACTGAAAGAGAGTCATGTTCATGATATAACGATCACAGAGGAGCCGGTCAACTATCAGCCAATTTCTTGAAACAATTTACTCATTAGCACTATTTTAATATGACGGAAAACAACCACGTTGCTGTTCTTGATTTTGGTTCTCAGTATACCCAGCTAATTGTTAGGCGTGTCCGAGAGCTTGGTTTTTTTGCCAAGTTGTATGAGCCCGAAGAGTTGTCAGCGATAGGTAAACCAGGAGCAATCATACTGTCTGGGGGACCCAAAAGTACATCTGATGATGATGCGCCCGACATAGACTTTGATGCCCTTAACGCTTACGGGGTTCCCGTTTTGGGGGTTTGTTATGGCATGCAGCTTCTCAATATTAAATTTGGAGGTTCTGTTAAATCAAGTAATCGTCGAGAGTATGGCCCAGCTGAGCTTAAGCCAAATGAAAACACGGGTCTTTATGAAGGCATATCTCACACATCTCAAGTATGGATGAGTCACTCGGATACCGTAAGTAGCTTACCTGAAAATGCCAAAATTCTTGCTTCAAACAGTGAAGGAACACCGGTGTCACTTAAATGGGGTGAACGTTATTATGGTATTCAGTTTCACCCAGAGGTGACACACTCCCACGAAGGATTAAGGATTTTACACAATTTTCTACTACAGGCTGGGGAGCTTGAGGAATTTCGAATTGATGACTTTAAGCGAGACCTGTTAGAAGGGATATGTGATGTCGTTGGAGACAAACAGGTTGTTTGTGGAGTTAGTGGAGGTGTTGATAGCACCGTGCTGGCTGTCCTGCTCAAAGAGGCCGGCGTAAACGTGCGTGCAATATTTGTCGACCACGGGTTAATGCGCCTTGATGAGGGTGACGAAGTTAGGAATAATTTTCACCGTATGGGCGTGCCAATTGAAACTGTTGATTGTGCCGATCTGTTTCTGGGTAAACTGGCTGGTGTTGCTGATCCTGAGGAGAAACGTAAAATCATAGGGAATCTATTCATAGATGTTTTCTGGGACACTGTTGGCAATGCCGAAATGCTTGCACAGGGGACTCTATACCCTGATGTAATTGAGTCAGCATCTAACGCCAAATCCAAAGCATCTAAGATTAAGACTCACCACAACCGTGTGGATCGAATCCTTGAGCTGCAGGCACAGGGAAAGGTTTTAGAGCCACTTGCTGAGCTATTCAAAGATGAAGTTCGTGAGTTAGGGAGCTCATTGGGAATTCCACATGACATCCTTGCTCGTCACCCGTTTCCTGGTCCAGGTTTGGCTGTTCGCTGCCCTGGTGATGTCAGCGAAAACAAACTCCGCATCATACGAGAGTGCGACCATATATTCATAACGCGTCTTAAAGATCACGGATGGTATGACAAAGTTTGGCAGGCATATGCTGGTCTCATACCGGTTAAAACTGTTGGTGTGAAAGGTGATGAACGTTCATATGAATGGGCAATCAGCTTGCGTGCTGTTATAAGTGAGGATGCAATGACTGCCGATTGGGTCGAGCTTCCACCGGCATTATTGCGAGAAACTAGTAACCGTATTCTCAATGAGGTAGATGGAATAAACCGCGTGTTATATGATATATCAACGAAGCCACCTGCTAGTATTGAATGGGAGTGATCTTAAAAGTTAAATTTATTTGGGTATCTTAACTATCTAGGCTTGGTAGATACAATTCTATTGTTTATAGATGGGGCTTATGAAGTGCCCCCGTTGTGTTCAACGTATTCACCGTAGTGCATCGCAATGTCCTCATTGTGGTTTTTCTATGCGCGATTTGAATGCACAGTTTGGAGATGGTGATGTAAGGATGCGTAAGTTGAGTGATGCAGCCGGTGTGCTCAAACTCACAGAACGTAAGAAGGCAAATGTATGGCTGAAAGATTTTGAGGAGCGCTTCCCACAACTGTTTTTCAGTGTCTACTATGGTGCACTTGATGAAATTTCAAATATTCGTCAGTTCGGTATGTGGCTTTTAAACCATGGTGCCTTTGAAGATGTTGACTTGAGTCGCCCTAATGATGGAGGGCTATTGCTCATTATTGATGTAAATTCTCGCACGGCTACCATTTCATTCGGATACCTGCTTGATGAATTTTTGACTGAGAATGATACATTCAAAATATTATCCGCAGCCCACCCGTATCTGCTACAAGGCAATCATGTTAGGGCTTTGAAGGTTATAATTAATAAAATTTCAGCCGTTTTGGGTAGGCGCGCTGCTCGTGCGAAGCGCAGACCCGAATACTATGAGCGCATAGCAGGGAAGAGAGAACAGGGAATGCGAGATGTGCTTCAACGTATCAGGCCAAGCAAAAGGCATGGCAAAATTGAAACGCGTAACCATGAGAGAAAGGGGGCAAGAGGTTGAATTGTAGCTGTTCGATTCTCATTATTTGCTGCTTTGCTAGCGTGTCCTCATTGTCTGCATTGGAGCTGCCGCAGTGGTCGCAGGGAGAGCGTAAAAAGCTCGAGAATGGTGATCTGGTGCCCGGGGCTTCTTTATTAGTCGAGTCTGAAGAGGCAAGACCACTTCTTGATCCGAGCGACGCGGGTGCAGGAGAATTGACACAACAGCCGCGCTTTGAATTACCCTCATCTCCGCAAGAGATTCCTGCAAAATATTTGGCAAAGTATTTTCAAAGTTCGTCCACTAGTTATCTAGTGGATCCACAGCGCTTGCTAACGATGCAGGAAACTCAAGACAGGGAAGGTTTTTTGAATTTTCATGCAAAAGCTTCAGATATTGATATCAGGCTGTATCTATTTGACACCCAGCAAGTAATTCCCGCATCGCACTCACTTGAGAGACTGGTTGCTGAGCGCTATACTGAAAGTCCTCTCACGTGTGTGGTTTTTAGTTTCATGGGAGATCCGTCACGAACGATGCTTGCGTTTGGCGGAAAAGGGGCGGAACAGGTTACATTGCTGGAACAGCGGCGCATACTAGATCATGCCAGAATTAAGTCGCTCAAGCCATCAGACGGGTCGGCGCAGATTGAGGCATTTGTTGTCCAATTATCGATTCACCTATATTGGTTAGAAAAATCATTTAAAGGTGCGGAACTCAAAGCGGTGTCAGCATTAACATCGCAACTTCCATCTTCGAACTCAGGCCGAACCCTTTCTGCAGTTGGGTTTTACGCAAGCCACAAACCTTTGTTGCTGTATTTTTTGGTGGGTGTTAGCGGGGCGTTCATTGCTGCAGCAGCTCTTGTGTGGATGTGGGTTCTCTGGAGAAAAAATAGAACATACCAATTTCCAGTAGTCGAATTGCCTCGTCGTCTAGGCGCTGATTATGGTGCCGGTGTTGGGGCGGTATTGGGATTTAAGGATTCGGTGGGTTCGCCGTCAAATCAGCGTGACCAAGTGCCAGACGATTTTCATTGCTCTTGATTGAGATGCTATAAAAGCGGCAATGACAGGAGATCTATGTTCTTCCAACTCTGGAATGAAGCTATTCTTACGAATCAGGAAATCTATGGCGGCAATCTGCGTTAAAATAAACGATGAGGATTAGATTCTGGCCGATTGACATAGCAGGGCAGACCATGGATATGTTATGACTTGGCTTTTTGGTAATTCATGCTGTATTAATGATTCTTTAGATTGTGGGTTGAAGGACTCTAGTTTGTGAGGCATAATAATCGTATGAGTTTTTTACTTCTATATGTTATCTGAACAACGAAGAATTCGTGACTGCCTCTGTTTTACAATTAAGCGATGTCAAAAATTGATAAACAAATCATGCCTAAATCTTCGCTCCCAAATATGAATTGATGTTCTATAAAAAATATATTCCACAATTGAATGCGGTTTTTGCTGCGGCTCTCCTGTTCAATGTTGATTGCCTCTGCACTGTAGCGTGTTCGGAGGTCCCATCCTTTAATTATCAGAAAGTCCCGAAAACCACTCAAGACCTGATCGCCATTCAAGATGCTTTAGTAGAAAATCTGGAGCGTGTGCGTAAGGCAACCGTAAGTAT
Organism: Akkermansiaceae bacterium; assembly: GCA_018676385.1. Taxonomy (GTDB): domain Bacteria; phylum Verrucomicrobiota; class Verrucomicrobiia; order Verrucomicrobiales; family Akkermansiaceae; genus Oceaniferula. Next base: position 1,572 of record JABHEX010000135.1, on the reverse strand, counting down.
CAGTTTGGGTCAGGGTTTCGGCAGCGGCGTCATTGTCTCTGCCGATGGCCTAATTCTTACAGCTGCGCATGTAACTGCTGCTGTTGGTAAAGAGCTAACTGTCATCCTCAACGACGGCACTCGGCTGCATGCCATCTCCATGGGCCTCGTATCCAATACTGATGCAGCAATGATGCGCATCACTGAGTCTGGTGATTACCCTTATGTTGAAATCAATAAAAATAATGATTACAGACTGAGTCATTGGGTTATGGCTCTGGGTCATTCAGGTGGCTTCGACGTAGAGAGAGGACCTGTTGTTAGGTTGGGCAGGATTCTTAAGGATAGTGAAACGACACTACACACAGACTGCAAGGTGATTGGCGGAGACTCGGGCGGGCCGTTGTTTGACCTGAACGGTGAGCTTATAGGTATTCATAGTCGTGTATCTAAGTCGATGGAGCAAAATATGCACGTCCCCATGCGCGAGTATATTAAGAATTGGAACTCCATGAAGGAGAATGAGTTTCTCGGGGATGGGCCATTTGCTAAACGGCCAGTCAAAGGAACAGGCTTTCTCGGTGTTAGCACCATGGAGATTGATGATGGGTTGCTAATTAAAAAAGTTGGTAAGGATTCTGCAGCTGAAAAAGCGGGGCTCAAAACAGGGGATGTGATTTGTAAAGTGAACGACAGGAAAACAACTCTGAAAGCCGAGCTCAAAGATGAGCTTAAACAAATGGCAGCTGATCAAACCATCACGATAACGATCATCCGTAACAAACAGCTTGAAAAGGTTAAGGTTAAATTAGGTAATAGGTAATATACAACGGTTACTCCAATGACGCATGTAAGTAAACTAATGCATTTGGTCGCAGCATCTTTAATTGGATATGCCCCATTTATTTCGGCGCAGACATCGCTTCATGCCGATGAGAGGATTAACGGCAAACTCGTATGGCAAGCGTTTGAACCACAGCGGCTCATTCTTCAGGAAAGTAGCGCTGTGATCTATACCGATGGAAGGTCACGAATAAGAAAAGTCTACGGTATTGTAGTCAGCAGGGAAGGACACATTGTAACGAAGGCAAGTGAGATTGTAGGTAAGAAAAATATCACTTTGAGGGTTGGTAAAAATGTTTATGAAAATGTTGAAATTGTTGGCTTTGATCACAAGTGGGACGTTGCCTTGCTGAAGGTAGAGCCCGAAAAACACTTCAGCCCTGTAGATTTTGCGGAAGGATCAGAGGTTGCCCAAGGTTACTGGGTAGTTTCGAATGGTTCTGCATCTCGCTCACAACGGCGAGTGCGTGTCGGTATTATCAGCGCCGAAACCCGTGAAATCAAATCCGCGATAAGTAGCGTTATTCTTGGTGTTCAGCTGGGATCTGAGAAAAAAGATCAGCTACAGATCAAGCAAGTCTCAAAAAAATCCGGTGCAGAAAAAGCGGGGTTGAAAGTAGGGGATGTATTGTTTTCTGTTGGAGGGGTAAAACTCAGTGAACGGTCAGGTCTCGTCAAGGCAATGATTGGAATGTATCCGGGTGATTTGCTCTCTGTTGAGGTCATGCGCGGTGATAAAAAAATATCTTT
>JABHEX010000134.1 GCA_018676385.1 Akkermansiaceae bacterium | reverse complement strand
CCATCAACTGCGGTCGTGGTGATCGTCGTGCCGTCGGCTAAAGTGATGGTGTCTCCAAGTAAGTATCCGGTTCCAGCCGCGAAAGTACCGTTGTTGAGCACGTTGTCGTAGTTGGCCTCGGACTGTCCGTTGATTGGTTCGTTATGAAGGTTTCCCGTCTGGGTTGCAGCCTCGCCGTCACTGGTCAGCCATTCCGAGTCACTTTCCCACACCCAAGAACCACCACTGCTAATACTAAAGCTACGAGTTTGCTTGAGGTAACTGTTAGCATGATCGTCTTCCGAGAGTGTGACTTGCGCTGACAAATTTGTCACAGCGGAGGCAAGGGCCAAACATGTCCAGATTGAAAAAGCGACGAAGGATTTAAAAGGTGTATGATATTTCATTTGATGGGTGTAGATTTGGGATATTGGCTTATTTAGATATTTATCTAATAATAACAATTTCTGTCAACTCCGAATTCATAAATCATGAAGGGTGCTTCACTGAGGAAGGTGTAGCATCAGAAGATGTTTCGAGTTGAATACTCTAAAGAATACCCCTCGTGAGGTTATTTCTACCATCACCTGACAAGCTCACTACGCAGACGGTTTTACCAATCGATGGTAAAATTTCAAATCACTCGAAGCCCCGAGCACCGGTGAATCGATAGAACAGCAACTCTTCTCCATCGAGGGTAATGCTTTGCAGAGCCTTGCCATACTCAGAAAAATCGCTTCCAAGCTCGATCAAAACAGACACAATTATTAGGGACAACATTCGTGCCAAACGCTACTGGAGAAATCTCGCCAAAAAAATACCTGTGAAGCTATTCTCTTTTCTCAGAAATTGAAGTGAAGGATGGAGAAATGCAGGGTGAAATCATTTTTAAATCTTCAGATGGCGCACGCAGCCAAATAACCGACATGACAGCTATTTCATTTATGGGATAGACTTGATCTTTGCAGATTTGCGTTGAATACATCCCCTAATATTAATGACTCAAATAAGTTAAGGTAACCACAGATCTATGCCTCAGCAGTTCTTGGGCATCAACAAATTTGTTGTCACAAATCAGCATCAGCCCAATAACAATCGTTATGCTAAAGTGAGCTGCCATGAGGGCTGATCATCTGGCAAATAGCAAGTGCTGCTCGCTCTCAATGCGAACAAAAAAATCACGCACTAGTAAACGTTTGGTAAACTCGTGAAACTTGATAGATGCAGAGGCAGAAAACGACCGACATCGTAATGACACAAATGTGCCAAAGGTGAGGCAACGCAACAGGTTGTTAATGATAGCTTCGAGCAGTCGACTTTCTCTGCTGCGATTGAATAACCATGAGCGGCTTACCTTCCGATAGTGAGTCCTGACATTAGCAGTTCGACGTTGCTCCCTGTCTTGGAAAGGTTTTTCAGAAGTGTTTCTATGGCCTCACCGATAGGCAGCGACGCGAGCTGACGCCGGATCTCGAGAACTTTTGCCATTTCATCTGGGTGATAGAGGCGGTCGTCATTTCTGGTGCCACTCTGGGGAATATGAATTGCTGGATAAATTCGCTGTTCGGCAAGCTCACGATCCAAGCGCACCTCCATGTTGCCTGTTCCTTTGAATTCCTCAAAAATGACCTCGTCCATCTTAGACTCCGTCTCAATCAGTGCGGAAGCGAGAATTGTCAGACTACCACCTTCTTCACAGTTGCGTGCAGCGCCAAAAAACTTACGGCTTTGCTGCAGTGCCACCGGACTGAGTCCGCCGGATCCTATTGGGCCACCGCCGCGCTGTGCGTTGTTGTGACCGCGGGCGAGACGTGTTAGACTATCCAGCAAGAGAATAACATCTTTACCCATTTCAACCAAGCGCTTGGCACGCTCCATCACAAGATCAGAGACCTGGGCGTGACGCTTGGCCGATTCATCAAAAGTAGAACTGAAAACTTCAGCATCGACCGTTTCTTCAAAATCGGTGACTTCCTCTGGGCGTTCATCGAGCAGCAGAATGATCAACTCCACTTCAGGGTGGTTAAGCTGAATAGACTTAGCAATTTGTTTTAACAAAATGGTCTTACCTCCACGTGGCGGTGCTACGATAAGTCCTCTCTGACCTTTCCCCAAGGGTGCAACGAGATCAAGCACGCGGGGTGATAGGCCTGTTTCGGCATTCTCGAGATGAACCCGCTGGTCAGGAAACATAGCAGTGAGATTTTCGAAGTTCTTAGGTTTTTTATATTCATCAGTCGGGAGACCCTCGATTTCAAGAATTTCATCTACAGAGATATACTTATCACGCCCTTTAGGTGCACGCAGACTAACCTTCAGCCGCTGGCCCACCAAAACACCATACTCACGAATCAGGTGACCGCTCATATAGAGGTCGTCAGGGGATGTTTTGAAGCTTTTTTCAGGATCTCGCAGCATCGCATAATTATCCTTTGCTTGTTCCATCACCCCTTCACCTATAACCTCCACTCCCTCTTTCGCATAGAAGGCGACTAACTCAAATACCAGCTGGCTCTTAGATGCTTTTGCAGGGATCTTTACCGGCAATGCTTCTAACATAGAATAAATTTCCGATAGCGGCTTGATTCGAAATTCATTGATAGAAATCTTCTTAGGCAGCTTTGGGAGTATGGCCACTGGCGTCGCCGCCTCGGACGAAAGCTCCGTTTTTTCCGCGGGCAAATTTTCATTTTCAGGTTCTTCGTTCATTGGGTCTAGTTAAAATTTATTTGTGAATATGACAGAGCGGCGTTGGTAGCTATAATATGGATTTCATCTGAATCAGATTAATCCGCACGAGCTAAAATAGCGCCGGCACTGTTTCTCTAGCATCTCGACACTGCCCTCGTTCCAAAAGATGGAATCCGCAAGGATCATCTTCTTGCCCAAGGGCATTTGGGCCGAGATCACGGCTTGCACCGTTGTGTCACACCATGCGTTACGATTTTTGAGTCGTTCAATTTGGGTTTGCCCACTGGTGGCAACCAACAGATTGGCCGACTGACCAAAATCAAATCCCTTCTCAAACAGGAGGGGGATATCCGCAACGAACAAGCGTGACGACTTGTTTTTAGTGGTTTTCCGTAACAAAGCAAGACATTCCTCACGCACTCTGGGATGGAAAACACTTTCTAGCTCCTGTCTAGATGAGGTATCTGTGAAAGCAATATTACGCAATGCCTCTTTATCAATTTCGCCATGAGGAAGTATGACCTCGCGACCAAAACGACTGGTCAATTCTTTTTGTATTTCGTCTTTTAAATATAAATCGCGCACGCAAGTGTCAGCGTCAAATATTACACAGCCAGGTAATAGTCGCTTAATAATTTTTACACATGTCGACTTACCAGTAGCAACGCCTCCAGAAAGACAAATGGTTTTCAAGTTATGCTGCATAACCTCCTTATTGATATTGAGTGTGCATCCTTACCCACTCGTCTGCCAAGATGATTCTTTGTATGCAAAAACCTCGGCCGTCAAAAAACGACCGAGGCTTGAAACGCGTTAGCTAAAATTACTGACCTGGGTAGGTTAGCCAGGCAAGAGGTCGTCCCCGTCTAATTCTACATCTGAGCCAGTGCCAGTTGATGGCAAGTTACCCATGTTGTCATTGATTCGCTTACCAGCAGCGTCAATGATCTCAGCTGTCACAAAGATAATCAGGTTACTTTTGATTCGATTCTCTGATTTGGACTGGAACAGGCGTCCAATGACTGGGAGATCACCAAGTATCGGGACCTTGTCTTCGACGTTCTGGACGTCTTCACGCATCAATCCACCCACGGCAACTGTGTAACCGTCGTAAATCGTCAGCGCTGTGGTGACTCGGCGTGTAGAAAATACAGGCATCTCAATCCGGTTATCCGTAATGGTAACTGTTTGTGGAAGGAAAAGCGGAGCAGGTCCTGTCGACGGGCTCTGGATTGGCGATCCATAGTTGATGAACCCTTCAAACTCGACGATTTCTGGAGCAAAACGTAAGTCAATGGTGTAGTTGTTCTCACCAATGGTTGGCTCGATCTCGAGCGTCACACCCGTATTCCGCGTTTCAAACGCAGTGGGAGTAGCAGGCGTCACCGGGAAGATAGCCGCACCTTGGTTTGCTTCGCCTCCAGCTCCAGTAGCACCAACAGCATTAGGAAGCTCCGGTGGTTCATACTCAGTTGGATAAATAAACTCACGAATCACCTCAATCGTAGCTTTCTCACCACTTCGTGCAAGCACACTGGGTGCCGTCATAATGTCAGCTCCTTTTTTCTGGGCGAGTCCACGCATGATCATTTGGACATCACCATCAGTAAACAGCCCAGTGAAAGAGAGAATGCCTGGAGCTACCGATCCATTTTGTGATGATCGATTAGGGTTATTGAGTAATGAATCAATACTATCACGTGTAACAGCAAAGTCACCACTACGAAGCCCAGCAGTGGCAATGTTTGTCACGCCATCGGCGCCCGGAGGGAATGGAGCACCTTGACCGAAGTCACTGATGGACCGTGCGGATCCATTTCCGAGTGTTCCACCACCAACGAATTGGTTTCCTGCCGCTGCATTGGGGTTGAGAATCCAATCAAAACCGAGCTCATCAGTGTTCTCCTGGGAGATCTCGATGAACTTCGTCATAATGCGAACCTGACGCGGGCCTTTACCGCGAATCGCTTCTATGATGGATTCTATTATATCCAAGTTCGATAGAGTGTTACGCACGACCAGTGTGCTGGTTGCTGGAATATAATTGGCAAATGCTTTATCAGGAAAACTGACGCCGTTGCTTTTAAGTAATTCTAATGCTGTGGCGCGCTGACTGATAGCAGGACCAGCGCCATCTTCACCAAACGGATCAGCATCACCACCATCACCGCCATCATTACCTTGCTCTAGGTTAGCAATAAAATCAGGTGGCACTACAAACTGGCGTGTGTATAAATCATCTGCAGCGACCGCGGTGAGTGGCAGCAAAATGACTGAATATTCGTCAAGCTTGTAACGGAGACGGGTTTTATCACATATATACTGCAGCACAGTGCCGAGAGGCACATTGCGAAGCTTCAATTCATCGATACGGAGACTGCTGATGTTGGAAGCAGGCTCACTATCGGCAGCGAGAGCATCTTCAACATCATCAATATCACCTCCGCCAGCTCCAGTTACGGATGGCTTACGAATGATAAAGTTAATCCCCTTGCGGTTTTCATCAGGCTCAGTATCGAGCTCGCGGGCACGTAAGCGAATGTAGTCGAGCGCCTCCTCAACCGTAGTATTGTCAAAATTAACTAAAGGAATGATGATGTTATTCAATTTCTGCTGAATATATTGCACCCCTGTGCTGGGGCCACCTTGGGTGATGCCACGACCAATATCAGGAACATCTTGAGGCACTGCGATTTCCCAAGCTCGATCTACTTCCATGAGCAGGCTAGCACGGGTTTGATCATATGCAGCACGGTAATAATCAGACTTTGTAGCATCAACTTTTTCGATCCAGCGACGTGCAGCCTTGTTGTATGGATCAATCAATAGTATTTTCTTAAATTCAGCATTTGATCGGTCATATTTGCCTAGATTGTAAAACCCCTCTCCTATGTAGAGGAGCTTACGAACGTCGTTAACATTTTTTGTGTGCTCAAAATTCAGAGCTGGGTTGTTCCTAATAGGATCATCAATGTACTCGAGTTGCTTTTTGGCATCAAAGTTCGCGGGATCTCGAAGAAGAACATTCTCAAGAAGTGTGCGGGCATCATCCTGCTTTCCAACGCGACGATAATCTTGGGCCAGTGCAACGGCAGCATCACTCAGATGGGCTTGGTAGGAACGGCGTCGTTCCGCAAGCGCGGGTCCGGGCGGCAAAAGCCTTAAAGCCTCTGCATATTGGTCATACGCGGCTTTATAGTTTTTTTCATCATAGGCCGCGCGTCCGTCGAGAAGCGCCTTGTTAGAATCAACTACAAGTGAGGCACGGCGTGCAATCTCTTTGGTAGCGATACTGGATTGTGCATGCGCAACGGTCGCCGCAACAGGCATGGCCGCAGCTACGGCCATGAGGACAGCAGCCTTTTGGCTAATGGGACGGCGTATGGAATTTAAAATTCCATGATTAGTTGGGTGCGTAGATATAGTATCCATAGTAAGTGTGTTATATTTCTGGCGATTTGAATCGGGTTTGTGAAGTATTATTTTGATTATTTTAAATGTAACATGGTTGCCCACAGGCAAGGCATTAAGAAAGCTTGTTGATTGGCAGGTTATTTGAACTCCATAGTGTGCGTATTTGACTGACCGTTTTCGTCAGTGTATACGACTTCTGCTACTTTGCTTTTCAAGTCAACTTTCTTAAGAAAGTAGGGTTTTATCTTTGCATCGGCTTTGTATGGAAGAGAGAAATTGGTGCCCTCCTTGATCTCGAAGTTATTACCGCCCTGTTTGAGCGCCTCAAGCCGCAGCGTAAAGGAGGTGTCCATGATTCCGATAGAGCGATTGCTGAGGCCCTCAAGCCTTCCACGCGAAGTAAACTTATAGACATCTCCTTTTTTATTCGGCTTCTGATCCTCAAAAAGCCAGATCTTGTCTTTCATGCCTGTTCTTGCATTTGGCTTTTCCATTACGCTTAAGAATTTGAATCGATCCTTCATAAGGGGGAGGATAAACGGGATGATTGTATTGGAGCCTATCGGTTTGGGGTCCATCTGATTCAACCTCCTCTCACGCTTGTTCTCCAACTTGAACAAAAACTTGTTGTTACCAAAATCCTGAGGCTTGATATGCACTTGGGTCGTTTTACGTTCGACCATTCTGAGTTTTGTTAAAGGGTTTGGGTGTTTATCAAAATCAATAGGATTTGTCTCCGCTACGAATTCTTCTCGATTGGTAAAACCATCTTCGTCTGGGTCCAGCTCTGGGGCATTGCTGAAACCCGGATCGAGTTTGTACTTAAGCCACCAAGTGTTTGGTATACCTTGATGCACAGGACTGCTCTTGAGCAAATCAACAGGGTTTTTGGGGTCGTCGGCTTTGGCAAATAGCGCCACACCAGTAAAAAGATCCACTTTTCTACCATCAACATCGCGTTGCAGGATCTCATGAGAGATGGCAAGAGACTTCTTGGTCTTGTTGATGGGGTTCAGGCCAGGAACCGAGTTATCATTATTTTGCTTGCCGATATCGATGCTAAAGGGGTCATCGCCACTTTTGAAACTCATATAGCCGAGTGTGACGGCAATGACTGCTGCGCCGCCAAGGAAAGCTTTTTCGTAGTTTTCTGAAAACCAGGACATGTTATAAGGTAATGTGTGTGTGGTATTGGTTATGCTCTATTCCATGTGAGTAAGCAAAGGCTGTGCTGACTACTTGGTCTTAGCTTTTTCCTGAATGTAGACGACATCAAATCGTATAAATACATGAATTTTTTCATCACCAAGAATCTGCATAAGTATGCGATCGCCCTTGGTAGTTTTGAGTTGGGGAGCTGGATCGGGAACTGCTCGAACATTGGGATCAATTTCAACTTCATCACCATCCGGCCCGGGCAAGGAAATGCCAGCAAAAGGATCTTCTTCATTGTCATCACCAGCCAATACAGCACTCCCCCTATTCGTAGGGAAGTTAGCATCCTTAACACTAGGCGGTGTTTCTTTCTCATTGCGTATGCGTAGTGCACGTATGGAGAAAAAATACTCTTTAGAATTCACCATGGACTGAAGAAACTCACGCACTGAGGACTCTGAGCCGGTAAAAGCAAGCTCCATAGGCATAAGCTTGTATGCCTTTGATGATTGGGCCGGAACTCCTTTACGAGCCCCCCCCCGCCTTGACTTTACTGCAGTAACAGCCTTGCCGGCTTCAACATCGAGCGGATGACGGAGTATACTTTTGAGCTCAGCGGGCTTCGCTGCAGTAAGCTGCGTTAGAAGCCATTGAGCCGCATCAAGCTCATATTTTAGCATTTTAGTGGCTTGCGGCTTGGGTAATGAGCTCTTGTATTTTTCAAATCCAAATGCTGTATCCTCAGGTAATGCAATTCCAGCTTTGTTGTATGATTCCCGCAGCTCTTTATCCATTTTAACGCGCAGTTTGCCGAACTGCGACGGCGATAGCTCCTCCGTTTCACCTACTTGAAACCCCCTAAAAGTGTTACCCACATCATTAATAACACCCTCATACATAGCGATACCTTCTTCTCTAACCTGAAGGTTGTTTTTGGAGGGGAAGGGTTTAGATTTTTGAAGATTACGGAACTCATCCGCTAGCCTCTGGTATTCAGCAATTTTCTCCTCATATTCGTTACTTTGTGAGTTACCGATATAGAGGATTATACCTCCCATGACTGCGGTAATCCCAGCCAACCCAGCTACAAATTTATTTTCCTGAATCCAACTCATGATATATCTGAAAGTAAGTGCTCTTTGATTTTGATGTTAATATGTTAACTACTTGATGGGCGCAGGAATGGGATTCTTGAGCGGCAGTATCAGAACAAATGGTGCGGCGAAGTTGTCTCCCTCGATCTGGTCGGGAAGTGTCACAACTGCTTTTTCGTTTGCAGGCACGTTAAAAAACTCCGATCCTTGGCGTAGTTTCTCCAACAGCTTGTATACGCTTTCATGTCCATCTGAGCCTTTACGCCAGTAACCTTGAATTCTGATCGCATTAATCATTACCTTAGTGGGCGCGGGAGTAGGGCGGCCCCTCTTTGGACGACCCGGTTGAGTGGGCTTGCTGATTTTGATGGGGGCCACGCCAGACTTGGCGCCTGACGAATTGTGAAAATCACTCGTTACTATTGATTGAGCATTGATATCATTACCCACGACAGGATCGAAATCGGACAGCCAGACATTGTCATTGACGAAATACAGACCAAGGTCGTCGATAATATCAACCCATAATACCCTCGCTTGCTGAGCATCAATAAGTTGGTTGCTGCGGCGATTCAAACCCGCCTCTTTCTTGGCAAGTTTCTGCAGTGGCCTATGAAATTCGCCCAAACCATCTATATCCGCTTGTAGCGCTTCGACTTTGACAGCAGCATCATTATTATCTGATGTATTTGTCCATGCCCAAGCCCCAAGACCAACCAGCAAAATAACTGCAGCGGCTAACAAGAAAGGCTTTCGGCGCTCGATATCCCGCTCGCGGGATACTACATCTGGAACAAGATCAATTTCGAGGGGCGCTTTCCCGACTTCGCGCAGGGCAAGACCAACAAGCTCACCAAGGACATGCGCTTGTGTTGACACTTGATCAATATCGATGTCTTTCCCAACAGAGACCATCTTTAGTGGATTAAAGAACTCAACAGGAAGGCGCAGCTTCTCATGGAAAAATTCGGCAACGTGAGGCAAGTTAGCGCCTCCACCAGCGAGCAGCACATGCTTTGGCGCCTTGCCGCCATGCTGACTGCGGAAATAGTTCGTGGTTCGTGCAATCTCTGCTGGTAATTTACCGAGTGCGTTGCGGATGACAGTGGCAAGTGCCGCAGTAGGCTCATCTAACTGCGACGTGTGCACCGTATTAAGTGCTACCATTCCGTTAGAACACTTCTGTGATTCCGCCTCTGAAAAACTGACGCCATACTCCTTGGCAATCGCCGTGCTAATGGAAGCACCACCAACAGCTACACTGCGGGTGAACATGCGGTTGCCCTCAAGATAAATAAGATTACAAGTCTTTGCTCCAATATCAATAAGGAGGGTCGTTTCTGTCAGGTCTGGGTAGTTATACTTGAGAGCATTGTAGAGTGCCATTGGGGAAGCATCAACTTCAGCAGTCCCAAGTCCCGCACCCAGGACAATATCATTCATCTCATTGAGCGCATCACCTTTAATCGCAACTAGAGCAACCTCTTTTTCGCCTGCATCACTCTCAAGGAGCTGCCAGTCCCATATGACCTCATCAATTGGAAAGGGAACGTGCTGCTGTGCCTCAAATGTGACAAGCTGCTCAACGTTATCGTCCTCGATTGGAGGTAGCTTAATAAATCTAGTAAAAACGGATTGGCCAGAGATAGCATAACGTATTTTGGTAGATTTACCAATTTTAAGCCTATCGGCCAATTCTGTAACTGCCACCCTGATCTGCGGTAGGCGCGCCATTTCGGCGGCTGGGTCTGCTAGTATCGATGTAGAATCGTATCTCTTTAGGATTAGTCCCCCATTCTTAGAAGGTTCGAACACCCCCATGGAGATGCGTTGAGATCCTATGTTGAGTGCGACGGTAGCCTGTGCTTCTGCCATAATGATAAATGTGTTATGAAAGTGTGTGTTATGAGGTATGCGCGATCAGGACTGTTTACGTCTCTGATCTTATTAGACAAGGCCTATTTTTAGCGCCTCTCTTCAATCTCAGCGTAACGATCCCACCAGAGGAACTTAAATGGCGTCTCGTATTTATTGAGTAGAGGAATTTTGTCATAACGAGATAGCTTACCACTCGTCCACCAGCCGGGCTTACCTCTGGATGTAAAATATCCGCTTTTCTTTTCAGGCTGACTACCATTGATTAGAATTTCGCCGCCCACGTGGGATAAGATGCTCTTACCAGCACGATCACTTCCACTAATTCTTTTAACAGCCGTTGGAGAGAGATACACCGAGCTGTAGATGTCCTCACCAACAGGCACGTTGATGTGGTTGATTTCTTTTTCCAGAAGAACATAACCATCACCATTAGGATTCTTGGCAGCAACATACCACTTCACTGTAACACGATCCACAAATTTGATTTTAGCGCTTGATGCTGTCACCTTAAATTTCACCTCCGCTTCAAGCCAGTCCTTCGGCTTAAAATTCTTTTTGCCGGTGTTACCCCCAACTTGTGGAGATTGTAGATCCTCAAAATCCGGCTTGTCCACCTCTACCAGGTAGCGCTGCGCCAGAGCAGGTTCGGAGAGGGCAAAAACCCCTAACAGAAGGGCGGCTGATGGATGGAGTATACGTGAAAGTTTCATATTGTTACAAATCAATGATTAAGACTACCTGACTCACACATGGTTTGACCAGCAGAAAGGTTGAAAGAATCAGGTTTTTTTCGAGTGTACGAATCATATTTGTCACTATTCATCAACATGGCCTGTTAGCACACCAAGCTAAACCAACACACATCGAGCTTGTGAAAAGCTTTAGGCTATGGTTTGTAGACCACTCATATGGCCAAGCAGCAGCAATCAGCAGTCCAGCCCACGCGGGAAGAAGATTTCCCCGAGTGGTATCAACAAGTCGTTCGCGCAGCCGATCTCGCGGAAAACTCCGAAACTCGCGGATGCATGGTGATTAAACCGTGGGGCTACGGAATATGGGAAAATATTCAACAGCAGCTGGATACCCGACTTAAGGAAACAGGACATCAAAACGCCTACTTCCCATTACTAATTCCCCTTTCCTATTTAGAAAAGGAAGCGGAGCATGCAGAAGGTTTTGCCACCGAGTGCGCTGTAGTCACCCATCACAGACTCGAGGTGGAGAAGGATGAAGATGGCAAGTCTAAAATGATCCCAACAGGGAAACTCGCAGAACCGTACGTAATTCGACCAACCTCAGAAACGATTATTGGGGCTGCATTCTCGCGCTGGGTCGAATCTTATCGTGATCTACCTCTGCTCATCAATCAGTGGGCAAATGTAATGCGCTGGGAAATGCGCCCACGCTTATTTTTGCGCACCGCAGAATTCCTCTGGCAAGAGGGTCACACGGCACACGAAACCCAAGCGGAAGCTCTTGATGAAACGCGCACTATCCACATGCTCTACACGGAGTTCTTGCGTGAGCATCTTGCGATCCCCGTCATTGCCGGAGAAAAAACCGAGGCTGAACGATTCCCCGGTGCCGACATGACACT
>JABHEX010000133.1 GCA_018676385.1 Akkermansiaceae bacterium | reverse complement strand
GGTTGAGGGCTTTGGCGAATTCGTAGGCGAACATGGTGACGCCGTTGTTTTCTTGGGTGAAGTCGGCAGTGAGCCATGACGAGCGGTATTTGCCGCCGCCAGTTTCGAAGCTGCGCTTGCGTGGCGTGGTTGAGGTGCTGGCTTTGGTTTTTCTGCGGAACTCGCGCACGAGCGGCATAGTGGTGGGTTTTGTGGCGGCTTTATCGCGTTGGTTGTAGGGCCACTCGGATGTCAGAAGTGTTGATCCTGTTAGATACCAGACATCGCCGACGAGGATGTTGCTGACGGTTCTGCTGCGGTTGTGGTTTGCCTGGACTTTCAGGGTGATGGGTTTGGTGGTGGCTTTCAGGGCGGGGAAGGTGACTGCCCATTGCTGCAAGTCGTTTGCGACGGCGGTCTTGGTAACGTTGCCGAGGGATACGGTGACTTTGACGCCTTTGTTGGCATGGCCCCAGATGGGGATTGGCTGGTTACGCTGGATGATGGCGCCGCTGCGGTAGTATTCGGCAACCTGGAGGATCGGGTAATTGGGGTCGGTGTAGCGTGCGTAGCGGGCTTTTTGAGCGGCTGCTTTTGCCTTATCATCTTCCTCGAAGATAAGTTTGTGGTTGATGGCAGCGAATGGGGTGGCGGGGAGTCCGGCTTTGTTGTAGAGGTTCGAATTTTCTGGCACGGCGTTGTAGGCATACTGAACCCCAATGGGGTTGGAGACATTTTTGGCACTAACGACCACTGTGTCGCCGACGATTTTGGCATCGGCGGCGTGCCATTTCTTATTTTTGCCGCAGACGCGGAAGTGGTTGAGTGGGTCGTTGAGGGTAGGTTTTGCGGGCTCGACGAATTTTCCGGGTTCGCGGGCGTCTTTAGCCATGCCTTTGTTACCGATCATGAGGCCTCCGAACAGGCTGCCTTTTTCGAAGGAGACGATGGCTTTATTGCCTTCGATTTTGTAGCCGTTGTAGATTGGGCCGGTGCAGGCGATGTCTTTGCCGTATTGTTTGGCGAGTGCCCAGCGCGCCATGCGCATGCCGGGGTGGAGTTTGTTGTAGTAGTGGATGCCTTGTGGGCGGGCGGAGTTGAGGTCGGACTGCACGACCATGCCGACATTCTTACGGTTGTTGATGAAGAAGAGGTGTTGGGCTTGGCGGATGTCGGCAAAGCCAACATTGTTAGGGTCGGGTGACCCGTAGCATTGCATCTGGGTGAAGTAGAATGGCATGTCGGGCATGTTCCATGCATCGCGCCAGCCCTTGACGAGGGCTTCCATTCTGGCTGCGTAGATGCGGCCGTCGTTGCTGTTGCTGGTTCCTTGGCACCAGATGGCGCCTCGGATGGCGTAGGGGACGACGGGGTTGATTTTGCCGTTAAAGAATTGTGATGGTCCGCGCCACATGCCGGCGATTCCGGGGAGGTTTGGGCGTTGTGGGATTTTGCCGCCGGCGATGGCGATTTTACCTGCTTCGTCCTGCCAGGCGTTCAGATCGGTGTAGTATTTTTCATAGGCGTTGCGTCCTTGCTTGGTGAGTGGGTCGGCGTCGAGCATCAGCTTGGTGTCGCCTTCGAGTTTCGGGTGTGTTTCGATGGCTTGACGCTGGGTGAACGCCTCGATTCTGGTGTTACTGTGTGCGCTGAGCAGGATGCCGATGGGAACGTTGAGTTCCCTGTAGAGTTCGTGGGCGAATGAGAGTGAGAGGGCGGAGAAGTTGCTGGCGGATTTGGAGGTTTTCCATCCGCCGTCGGATGTGGCTTTATACTGTGGGTAGAGGGCGGAGACGGTGTTGATATTGATCTCGCGGATAGGAATATCTTTTTCTGACTTGGAGATTGCGCTGGCGAGTTCACGGCACATGCTTTTGGCGGCGATCCAGACCATGTTGGATTGTCCGGAGGAGAACCAGACTTCGCCGACGAGGATGTTTTTCAGGGTGACGGTGGAGCCTTGGTTGTTTTTGACGATGAAGTTGCGTTCCTCCACGGAGGCTTTCAGTGGGGTGAGTTTGACCAGCCAATCGCCATTTTTATTGGTTGTGGTGGTTTTTATTTGGCCAGCGAAGGTGACGGTGATTTTGCTGCCGGGGGTATCGAATCCCCAGACGGGGACGTCGGACTGCCGTTGCAGGATCATGTTGTCGGTGAAGGGGGCGGCCAGACTCAGCGTTGGTTCTGCTGCTGGGAGCGAGGATGTGATGAGTGCCGAGAAGACAAGAGTGGTGATTGTTTTAAACATAATAGGTTGATAGAAAGTGTTACCTGATGATTCAGGCTATCTTTCATATTGTGGAATGCAAGTTGTCTGGTGGGTTCCCAGTTTGGCAATACATTGTTAAACGAAGTAAAGACCTTCCCGTGCGCCAATTAAGAAAATGGAGCTCCAGAGAGCATGGGTGATACTTTACACAAGCTTAGGCGGTCAATTGGGTCATCTTTTACTAGACAGCATGGGAAATGGTCGCTGTATTAGGTTCATTATGAATCGTCGCGAATCACTCACCACACTCGCTGGGGGCGCAGCCCTATTTTCGGCTCTCGGAGCTCAAGTTAAAGCCGCTGAAAAAGCTGCTGGCTCGAATGCTAAGTTTAAGCACTCGGTTTGCCACTGGTGCTTTAGAAAAATTCCCTTGGAGAAATTCTGTGTTGAAGCCAAGAAGATTGGTATTCAATCGGTGGAGATCCTTTATCCCGATCAGTGGGCAACTCTCGCTAAGCATGGCCTCGAATGTGCTATGGGACGTCCTAAGCCGGTGAAGGGAGTGGGCGGTATCGGTACGGCATTTGAGAAGAAAGAAAATCACGATACGCTGGTAAAAATCTACGAAGAGGTGATTCCACTGGCAGCGAAGGCCGGCAATGTTCCCCAAGTGATAGCCTTCTCTGGCAACCGCAATGGACTGTC
>JABHEX010000132.1 GCA_018676385.1 Akkermansiaceae bacterium | reverse complement strand
TCGTTCATCTGGCCGTAGCAAAGGGCTACCTTTGAGCCGTCCTTAAGAATGGGGTTACCTTTGTCGTCGAGCTTGGGATGACCATTGTCGTCTTGCTCAACGGCGATAACGCCGGACTCGATCATTTCCCAGTAAAGGTCGTTACCCTCACGGGTCCGCTCACCCACACCGGCGAAGACGGAGTAACCACCGTGAGCCTTAGCGATGTTGTTGATGAGCTCCATGATAACCACGGTCTTACCCACACCTGCACCACCGAACATACCACCTTTACCACCTTTAAGCAGTGGGCAGATGAGGTCGATGACTTTGATGCCTGTAGCAAGAATCTCGGTGTTGGCGGATTGCTCGGTCAGGGAAGGAGCGGGGCGGTGAATTGGAGCGCGCTGATCAGGTGATGGAAGCGGCTTATTCTCATCGGCAAGGTCGCCGGTAACGTTGAAAATACGGCCAAGAACCTGCTCACCAACGGGCACAGAAATAGGAGCACCTGTATCGGTGAGTGCCATACCACGCTTGAGACCGTCTGTGGTGCTCATCGCAACGGCACGTACCCAGCCGTCACCGAGGTGCTGCTGGACTTCGAGAACGAGCTTGGTTTCGACACCAAAAAGATCGTAGTTGAGCTCGAGGGCGTTGTAGATATCGGGAAGCTTGTCAGCTTTGGAGAAGTCGGCATCGATAACGGCGCCGATGATCTGGACGATGGTTCCTTGGTTGGACATAAGTCGGGATGGTGGTTGGTTTGATTGGAAATAGTTGATTAGGAAGTGGAGATGGCAAGCGGCGGATTGAGGCCAATCCGCCCTACCAGGGATTACTCCATAGCTTTCATGGCGGTGGTGATTTCTAGGAGTTCGGAAGTAATCGCTGCCTGGCGGAGCTTGTTGTACTCCAGTGTGAGGTCCTTGATCATGCCTTCGGCATTGTCCGTGGCGGACTTCA
Source organism: Akkermansiaceae bacterium (assembly GCA_018676385.1). Classification (GTDB taxonomy): domain Bacteria; phylum Verrucomicrobiota; class Verrucomicrobiia; order Verrucomicrobiales; family Akkermansiaceae; genus Oceaniferula. The sequence continues at coordinate 31,158 of JABHEX010000132.1, read as the reverse complement.
TGGCGACCATTCGAGCGGAGTGCTCAGATGCGCGTGCCTCGACAAGCATTTGGTAAACTTGGAAATTGATGTAGAGTGGCAGCAGCTTATCGAGCACGCCCTCGGCATTCGGCTCGAACATGTAATCGCGTGAGAGAGCGACGTTTTTATCCGTCTCATGCACGGCGTCCTTGCCGACACCTTCGTAGGCGCGTCTCTCGGCAAGTGTGTCGGCCTCGATCGGCAGCAGCTGGCTAATCCATGGCTCTTGAGTGAGTGTGGAGACGAAGTTGTTGAACGCGACGGTGATTTTATCGTAGTCTCCCGCGAGAAATTTCTCGGTCACGAACTTGGCGATCGGTTTGGCATCGTTAAACGGAACAGGGTCGCCGATGTGCCAGTCGGCAATGAGGCCACCACCCGCCTTGGCGATTTGCTGTCGCAGCTTCTTACCGACGGTGATGTAATCTGCATCTTCACTTGCGGTAGCGCGGACTTTTTTCAGCAGGTTAGTGTTTAATCCGCCGCAGAGACCTTTATCGGTAGAAATCACGAGCATCAGCTCTTTTCCGCCTTCGCGTTTTTCTAATAACGGATGCGCATCCTCATCGGTGTTATCCTTGAGGTTGGTCAGAACGTTGTTGAGAGAATCAGCATACTCACGGCCTGCAATTGCTTGATCCTGTGCCTTCTTCATTTTGGCCGCAGCAACAAGTTCCATCGCCTTGGTGATTTGAGCGGTGTTTTTGACCGACTTAATACGCCGGCGGATGTCTCTGAGGTTGGCCATTTAAATGAACGATTGAAGAATTGCAGAATGAAGAATTGGAATTACTTCCAGGATGCTTTGAAGTCCTCGACGGCGGTCTTTAAGGAGGCGTTGAGGTCGTCGCTGAGAGCTTTTTCATCGGCGATTGCCTGAAGGACGTCTGCCTTACGTTCGTCGAAGTAGGTCTCGAGGGCTGCCTGGCATTCCTCGATACGCTCCACTTCAACATCGTCGAAGTATCCGTTCTGCATTGACCAGAGAATAGCCACCTCCATTGCCATGGACTTGGGTGCGTATTGGTTTTGCTTGAAGAGCTCAACAATGCGGGCACCGCGGTCGAGTTTTTTCTTGGTTCCTTCGTCGAGATCGGAGCCGAACTGGGCGAACGCCTGAAGTTCGCGGAACTGCGCGAGGTCCAGCTTGGTGGTTCCGGCAACTTTTTTGATCGCCTTGGTCTGCGCGGCGGATCCCACACGGGAAACGGAGAGACCCACTGAGATAGCAGGGCGGATACCCTGGTAAAAGAGGTCGGTTTCGAGGAAAATCTGACCGTCAGTAATGGAAATCACGTTGGTCGGGATATAAGCGGAAACGTCACCCGCCTGGGTCTCGATGATTGGCAATGCAGTGATGGATCCACCACCCATAGCATCGGAGAGACGTGCGGAACGCTCAAGCAGACGGGAGTGAAGGTAGAAAACGTCACCAGGATATGCTTCACGACCTGATGGGCGGCGAAGAATCAGGGAAACCTGACGGTAGGCAACAGCCTGCTTAGAGAGATCATCATAAACAATGAGCACGTCCTCACCTTGGTCCATGAGGTATTCTGCCATCGAGCAACCTGCATATGGAGCAAGGAACTGGCTAGCCGCGGAGTCGGATGCGGAAGCAACCACCACGATGGTGTTTTCCATGGCACCAGCATCCTCAAGCGTTTTAACGGTCCGAGTTACGTTTGAGAGTTTCTGACCGATGGCTACGTAAACGCAGCGCACAGGTTTGTGATCCTTCATGCGGCCTTCAGCTGCCTCGCGGTTCTGGTTGGCCTGGGAAATGATGGTGTCCACCGCGATGGTGGTTTTTCCTGTGGAACGGTCACCAATAATGAGCTCACGCTGACCACGACCAATTGGGATCATGGCATCGATGGATGCGATACCAGTCTGTAGTGGCACAGAAACGGATTTTCTTTTAATGATGCCGGGTGCGATTTTTTCAACAGGGTATTGTGCGGCGGCTTCGATGTCGCCTTTGCCATCAACTGGACGGCCGAGGGTATCGACAACACGACCGAGAAGCGCATTTCCTACGGGCACGGAGAGAAGTTTTCCTGTGGTGCTGCACTCGTCGCCTTCCTTGATGTGGAGACCGTCGCCGAGGAACACGACACCGACTTCACTTTCCTCAAGGTTAAGTGCGAGACCCATAAGACCACCGGGGAATTCGATCATCTCGTTGAGTTGCACGTCACTGAGGCCTTCGACCTTTGCCACACCGTCACCGGTCTCGCGGACTGTGCCGACGTTGGTTTTTTCAACTGTCGATGAGACGTTGGCGATTTGCTGTTCTAGTTCCTGGAGGATGCTGCTCATGGCGTTTTTAGTTAGAAGTGATTAGTTTAAAGTTTAAAAAGTCTTAGAATGCGTTGTTAAGGCGGTCGAGGCGTGCTTTGACGGATCCGTCCCAGACGTCGTTCCCGACGCGGATGCGGGTGCCGCCGAGAAGCTCGGGAGTGGTGGTGTAGCTGAAGCTTAGGCCACCGCCGTATTGCTCGTTGAGATTGGTTTCGATCCGAGACTTGGCCGCGGCGTCCATCTCGACAGCGCTTTCGACAACTGCCTTGCGGCTTTCGACATCGAGGCGGACGAGGCGCTGCAGTGAGTGCAAGATCCCACGGTAGTCGCGCGGCTTGGACTCAACGATTAGAGCAACGGCTTTGCGAAATTTTTCCTCATCCAGCTGCCCGTCAGGAGCGCAGAGACTAAAAATTCTGCTGGCTGCTTTGGCTGCGTCTTTGGAAACCTTCATGGCGAATAGTAATTGATCAGTGTGATAAATAAGAAGGTCAGCTTTCGACGCTGGCGAGCGCTTCTTCGTTGATGCGTTTTTGGTCGTCGTCGGTGAGCACCTTGCCAGTAACGTTGGCTGTGGTGTTGGTGACGAGTCGGCCGAACTCCTTCTTAAGCTCGGTCTGCATGGTCTTGCGCTCGGCGACGGCAGCCTCTTCGGCTTTGGCGAGAATTGTCTGCGCAGAAGCGACGGCTTCCTGGGCTTTTTTCTCTGAAAGTGATGCTGCGCTCTCTTTGGCCTCGGTGATGAGGCGAGCGGCGTCTGCGTTGGCTTTATCGATGGCTTCTTGGGATCGCTGCTCGGACTCGGCGAGTTCCTGCTCGATGCGCTTGAGCTTTTCTTCGCCCTCGGCAATGCGATTACGGCGTTGCTCAAGGAGTTCCTGAATAGGCTTGAACGCGAATTTTTTCAGCACAATGAGCACGATGATGAAGTTGACGAGCTGGGCGATAAAGAACGGCCAGTTCACACCAAAAGTCTCCAAGAAGCCTTGTTCGGCTGCTTCGGTTCCGGCTGCTGCGATGAATGTGATCATTGTGAGAAAAAGTAGTTAGGGAGAGAGGAATTAGGTGCCGCTAAGCTGCGCCAGACGGCACCTAATAAAGTTTTGGATTAAAATCCGCTGCTTAATTAGTATTGAACAGCGAATGCTGCGAGGATGAAGAGACCCTCGATAAGTGCTGCAAGAATAATGGAGATCACGAGGACGGGAGTAGCTGCGCCTGGGTTACGACCCGTGGCCTCAGCAGACTTCGATCCGAGGATACCGATTCCGATTCCACCGCCGAGAGCGGCGAGACCTACTGCAATTGCTTTAAGTGATAATGTTGCCATTGTATTAGTTTTTTTGGTTTAGTGTTGTTTCTGAAAGCCCCCACGGTTTGCCCATGGTCAGACTCTCAAGAGTGTTTAGTGTTCGTCGCCGTGATCGCACATGAGTTTCAGGAAGACGGCGCAGAGAAGGGTAAAGACAAGTGCCTGCACGAGGCCGACGAGAAGCTCCATAAAGTAGAATGGAAGCGCGGGGAGGAAAGCGAGATAGGAAGGAACGAGCGCCATCAGACCCTCAAGCGTCTGCTCGCCGCCGTAAATATTTCCGAACAGACGGAAACTGAGGGCGACAGGTCGGATGAAAATCGAGACAACCTCGAGAATACCGACGAGGAAGAACATGATGGCCATGCCGACCTTCATGATGCCGGTGAACGAGCCTTTGGAGGCAAATATGTGAGCGAAGAAGTTCTTGGCTCCGATTTCAGAGAACGACCAGAAGATCCAGAGGATAAAGAATGTGATCGCCATAGCGGCGGTCATGTTGAGGTCAGCATTTCCACCACGAAGTAGACCCTTGATGTGGCCACTTGAGTCTTCTTGATAGATCGTGCCAACTCCTGGAATCAGCGCAAGGTAGTTGACCGTGAGAATAAGCATGAAGGTGGCACCGAAAAACCAGAATGTGCGCTTCACCAGGTGATCACCTAATATACCTGCAAAGAAATCGTAGAGGCTTTCGACGAGCCACTCGGCGAAGTTCTGGAAACCCGCGGGAACCAGTGCCATTTTTTTAGTGGCGGCCCGGCAGAACAGAATAATAAGACCTGCACCCATCCAGACCATGATCATGGAATTGGAAATCCATGAGAATGGGGTGCCTTGAAAAGGCGACTCAGGGTAGAGCGGTAGCTGATGGCCGCCGGCAGCGGATGCCGCGCCAGTGCCCAGCGCAAGAATCGCTAAGGAAAGGGAAAATTTGAATGTGCTTGATGACAGGAAACTGGTCATAATGCGGTAGCCAACAATGTTGGCGGACGGGGCTATATCGTGTGCGGTGATAGCGCGCAAGTCTATTTGTGAAATTTTTCACAAACTTTTCAGAAGAGTATGTAACTGGCTGGAAAGTAATCACATATGTAATATATACTTGTAGGAAGTGAAAACTAAGTAAGCACATTAGTATCAACCCCGAACTCAACAACTTTTTCGAAGTGCCCTGAGTCTAGCGCCTGAGCAATGAGATCCTCTGCAGATAGACAGAGTTTGCCCGTATGTTTTCTGAGCTCAAAAGTGATCGGCCCAATACCATGGTAACTACGATATATTACCTCCGTGCAGGCAAGTCTATCAGCCTTACGAAAATCAAACATAAAATCATAAAGTTTGCCTTCATGCGTGAGTGCTCTGTTCAGCGCTTGAGCACGTTGCTTATGCTCTAGCCGTGGGCGAATTACCATGAAGGCATCGACCAGCAAAGTTTCTTCAAATGGGCGAACTAGGACACCATCTTTTTTAGCTTCAAGAAATTGCGCCGCTTCTAAGCAACGATTATCGCGATCCGCCAATACAACGCCAAGCATATCACGTTCTTGCTGCTCACCTAAATACAAGGCAGCATGAGGCCAGAAGCCAGGAAGAAATAAGTTGCTCAGAGCGTCATCATGCCTGGTAATAATGACATCCCCCGCCATAAGCATCGGTCTAAGAGCATCCAGTGTAGTTTTGGTAACACGCTTACCCTGCCCCTTGGGCTTGACGAATGGTTGCTTCATTTCCGCGATCGCGCTACCACTCAACTTAAAAAGGTGAAACATCACTTTTTTATATCCAGAAATATGTCGTCGCTTGAAAGAATGGCGCCGGTAACCCCACTTCTTTTGTAAGTATTTGCGTTTCCGTGTTTCAAAAAATTGCTCCTCATGTGCAAGAATGTGCACAAGCTCGCCAACCAAGGGGTCATCAGATAGTGCTTTGATATCATCACGATGCACTTCGTAAAATGTCATTGCCTCGTGAAATCTATACATTCGCCTCGCAGAGCCAAGATTCTTATAAACCATGGTAAAGCTCTTGACGGGGATTCCGAAACGCGGCTCAGCTTCGTCGAGTTTTTTCCAAACCACAGACCTGTTTTGCGCAAGGCTCACCATATAAGTTGCCGATCGCACGAGCATGGCAGCGGCTGTGAACCCAATTATATAGGTGCGCATGCAGCATTGCCATTCGCTCTCATTATTTTGATTAGTGCCATCTGGTAGCTGATCTAGAATCGGCTCGATGGACGCCACGACCTCCAGTAAAATACCCCGCGCACTCAAATAGCGGGCAAAAATTTCACAGAGCCGCTCGTTTTCATCAGGTAAAAAATGACCTCGCTGCTGCGCCACTTCAGCATCTACCAGCTCCTGCTCCATATTATCTCTGCGTGGTATAGCACTTGCAACGGAGCGCACAGCTCGAGCCGCACGGGCAACTAATTCAGATCCTAGTTTCTCCATTAGAATGATTTCTCTCATATCAAATGAGAGACGTCAATATGCATCAAGGCCGAAATAAAACCATATCCCTTATACGCTAACAGTTTCTAACATGTTAGAAACCTATCTAAATGGGGGTTTGAGGAGACAGCTCGGCGAAACCGCCATTCAAAAACCATCCGCAAGTCAAGCAATCCCTAGGGAAAATAGAGGATTATTTAACTTTACAATAGCATCCAATGATGCCAAAAGATCCATGTTATGAATAAATCCGAACTCGTCGAAGCCGTTCAAAATTCCCTCGGGAAAGATGCAACTAAACGTTGCGCAGAAGATGCCCTTGCCGCTGTCCTTGACAGCATTGCAAGTGGTGTGAAAAGTGATGGTAAAGTCCAACTCATTGGATTTGGTACTTTCGCAGTCAAACATCGTGCAGCCCGTCAGGGTCGCAACCCGAAGACTGGTGAAGCCATGCAAATTAAAGCCTCCAAAACAGTTGGTTTTAAGTGCTCATCCAGCCTCAAGGGCTCGCTTTAATTAAAGCGCTCAGCTCTTAATAAATCATTAACCCGAAAACCTGAACCGCTTAGTGTGGTTCAGGTTTTTTTGTCGAAGATGAATGCCTTTTATTTTTGCCGTTGGCGCAGTTAGTAATTAAGCATAGATTATTGTCATGCTCGTATCGTTAGGCAAACCGGTTCTATTGTTTCTAGATTATTTAGGGCAATTGTATGAGCTTACATGCAAAATCCTAGAGTCTTTGTTACGCGGCAAAATACGCGGGCGCATACTCCTCAACCAGATCGTTGAAATCGGATTTCGGTCGCAGCCAGTTGTCATCATAACCGGTGCATTTGTCGGCGCAGTACTCGCAGCACAAGGGCTGTTTCAGCTCAGTGGATTAAAAATGGAATCGATGGGAGGCGCATTAGTGAGTGTGGGCATGCTAAGAGAACTAGGCCCTGTTCTCACGGGAGTTATGTTGGCCGGGCGAGTGGGTGCCTCAATGTCTGCAGAAATCGGCACCATGCAAGTCACTGAACAAGTCGATGCCCTACGCTCAATGAGTGTAAATCCCATCGATTACTTGGTAACACCGAGGATGATAGCAATGATAATCTCGGTGCCTTTGCTTATCACCGAGGCATCGGCTTTCGGTATTGCAGCCAGCTGGGTGGTCGGCACTCAGACATTCGGTATCTCGGAAGCATGGTGGGTTCATCACACACAGGAACATACAGAAATTGCAGACATTTACATTGCCCTCATAAAAGGATTTGTTTTTGGAATCCTCATTGTTCTTATTTCTTGTCACCAAGGATTGAAAGCAAAAGACGGAGCAGTAGGGGTCGGCAAGGGAACAACACGCGCCATGGTTTTCTCCTCTCTGGCTATACTCATCATGAATTTTTTCCTAACTATGTTACTGAGTGTATTTCTACCAATCGGGCTAGCAAATTAATAGGTAATGTGCGTGTGTTTGACATCTCGCATCATTTGCTCTACAATAAAAATAATTAGTTATGTTTGTGCGCAGTAATTTTCTCACGTATACCGTTATTGGAAGTGTTATGATCGTGGTCGCACATCTAGCAACCGTTGCAGAAGAAAAAAAGCCCATGCACACATCAGACACTCCCCCCACCCAACCTACAAAGCCCGTTGAAAAAACGGAGCAAGAATGGAGAGAAAAGCTCACGCCGGAACAGTATCGTATTGCACGTCAAGCGGGTACTGAGCGTCCAGGTGGAGATGTTTATAAACAGTTCAAAAAACAAGGCGAAGGCACATACTACTGCGTCGGTTGCAACGCTGAGCTGTTTTCCTCCAAAGAAAAATTTGATGCACGTTGTGGCTGGCCATCATTTTATGACCCGTCGAAGGCAAAAAACGTAAAGTCGATACGTGACCTTGATGGTTTTCGCATTGAAGTCCGCTGTAACGTCTGCGACGCGCACCTTGGGCATGTTTTCACGGGTGAAGGGTTTGACACCCCCACCGACAAGCGATACTGCATCAACGGAACAGTTCTAAAATTTGTAGCCGCACAAAAAAAAGAGGTTAAGAAAGACCAAAAAGGTGAGAATAAATAAAACTATTCATCTGCACTCGGCGCCTCACAACTGATTCTCTAATTGTCTCAATCATTCGGACATGCACCATTTATTGGGAATCCAAAAACAAGGATTGGAGTTTGGTTTGCTGTCAGCACATTAACATTGTTGATTAAGCTCGAATAGCATGGCAAAAAAGAGCCTAATTGCTATCCAGTGGGCGAATCTAAATGATCTGCTTGCATCACGTACATGGTCACACATGCCCCAACTTACCTATAAATCGTCAAGATTTATGGTATCCTCAGCATCCACGTCGCCCACCACTGGACTGAGAGCAAGCAACCGTTCAATCGTAAACTGCCTTCTCTTACTATCCTCTGCGGTTGATGAAATTCTCAGGGTCAGAGGCCGCCTAGTTTTGGCAGGGGCATTTTTTAACCAGCCAATGAGCATCTTCCCAGTTCGAGATGTACGGCGTGCATAAGCATAGAGGCTACGATCATAATCAGGGGTTACCAACTCGAGGCATAGCCATTGGTTATCATCCCTGTAATTGAAGTTATAATAAGATCTTTGAACAGCTAATGCACGAATATCAGCAGTCTTTTTTTCCCCGCTTAGTAATTCCGGCCAAGTCGCTGTACCATAAAACGCATAAGAGTCCCAGTCGACTCGCAATCCATCGTCTGTGATCAACACACATATAATACGTCTACTTCCATCAGAAAAAATGGCGGGGAATGCACGAAAGACGATGTCAGAAGATCTTAATATTTTGCCTCTATTTATCCTTTCTGCTGGCACATCGATGGCCTGCGCCGGGTAATCGGGTAGATGCTTTTTGGTTTGCTCAGGATTTCGGGACATCTTAAGCCTCTCATTAGGGTCGCTACTCATGGCAAACTTTTTGGCTAGTTCATATGCCTCAGGGCTAGCTAGCTCACCTAATTGGATGGATAAATCATCCGACTCGTATGACTTCGCATCATCAACTAAAACAAGTTCATTAGACTCCAGCGGCTCTTGCGAAGTGTTTTTTTGAGTAGCTGAATTTAAAGCAAAGTAGCCCATACCTCCGATGATAATGAGTAGTAACATAAATCCGGATATAACACTCTTTAACCCAAAAGGAATTTCAGATGTAACCCTCACCTGTTTTTTAACACGATCCACAGATGCTCTTCTTGATGACCTCCTTTTTCTTTTTACTAAGTGCTGCTCATTGCGGCTGGATACGGAAGTATCTTCAATGCTGCCCACCTCTGTCTCTAGCTCTGACAAAAGCTCAGAACGGTCCATGTGCAACCATGCACCATATTCTAATTTCTCCACAGAGGCAATGTCAGGACAAGCCGTCAGTATCTTTAAACCGGTTATTGCATGCTGATTTCCTCGTAGAGCATCAGCATAACCAGAACACAAAACAGGTGTGTCATGCCCCAAAACCAAATCAACTGCAGCATGATCCATCTCCGATGCCGTATTTCTCAGAGAATAATCACCTTCTACCATCAAGCCTTGAGCTGCATCGCCAATAATTTGACCATCCAACTCAGAAAATAATTGGGGGCGATTTTGCTCTACCCATTCACTAAAATCTCCACTCACGTGAACCAGAAACTCCTCAGTATTACCTATTCTTCTTGCTACTCGATGCGTCGCGATATCCGCTGATACACCCAATGACTCAGCAATATTCGATATTTCATGGTTCAATAGATCGACAGAATCATCACCAAAATACTTGCTGAAATGTTCAAACAGCATGGTTTTTCCACTACCTATATCACTCTCATCTGCAGCCAAAAACTCTCTAATTGAAAAATGGTCTAACCTAGACTCGACTAACATCATTATGTTTGCCCAGCGGACTCGGTAGGTTAATACCTGAATACCATACAAGATTGATACATTATGCATCATAGAGACAAGAGCCCGGCACGTTTCATCATCCAGTTCTTTGAGGTGAACCGATGTATTGATCTGCAATCTGTAGGTCGTACCTGAAATCATCTTTAGTGAAACTATAAGACATTAATAGTTATAAATTTACCATCACATTATCACCCAAAGCACATCAAGCTTTTCTCAGCTTTTGCTTCCGTGTGACTTTTTTGACACTCACTTGGCAATTGACAGTTCGTGCAATGTTTGATATTTCCATAATGATGGAAATAAAAACTGCAACTAGCGCACTGTCTGCACTTGCACAACCAAATAGGCTAGAGGTATTTCGCTTACTCGTCCGTTGTGGGCATGAAGGGATATGCGCGGGAGACATCTCAGATCAACTTTTTATCCCCAAGCCAACACTTTCGTTTCACCTCAAAGAGCTATCGCAAGCAGGATTAGTGACCGCGGAACGGGATGGTCGATCCATCATATATCGACTGAACATTGAAGGCATGTCCTCACTAATGCAATTCCTCACCGAAGACTGCTGTCAAGGACGTCCCGAACTGTGTGCTACTAATCCAGTGTGCTGCTAGCCTCAAAATCTATTGTCTATACTTAAAAATTATTATGAATATCGCTATTAATGGTTTTGGACGCATCGGTCGGCTCGGTTTTCGAGCCGGCTGGGACAACTCCGCCTTCACGATCACCAGAATCAATGAACTCTATGGAGGGCCGGAAACCGCTGCGCATTTGTTAGAATATGATACTGTACACGGTAGATGGGATAGGGAGATCTCTCATAACCCACAACAAATTAATATTGGAGATAAAAGCGTCGCGTATTCTAATGCGCCATGCCCCTCTAAAATGAATTTAGATAATATTGATATCGTAATCGATGCAACAGGAGCCTTTCGCACACCCGAGTTGCTTCAACCGTATTTCGATGCCGGGGTGAAGAAGGTTATAGTCGCCGCACCAGTTAAGGAAGGCGCTTTAAACATTGTCATGGGCTGCAACGATTATTTGTATGATACACACAAAAACCACCTAATAACAGCAGCATCCTGCACAACTAATTGTATAGCGCCAGTCATCAAGGTGATTTTGGAAGAAGTAGGCATTATACACGGAATGATCACCACGCTTCATGATGTTACCAATACGCAGGTGGTCGTTGATGCACCTCACACCGATCTACGCCGCGCACGCTCATGCCTCAACTCCCTGATCCCAACCTCGACGGGCTCTGCAACGGCCATTAGTATGATCTATCCTGAACTCAAAGGAAGGTTGAATGGCGTAGCCGTACGTATTCCTTTACTGAACGCATCACTCACCGATATTGTATTAGAGTTACCTCGTGCGACCACTTCCGAGGAAATAAACTCTCTACTCAAAAAAGCCTCAGAGCATGAGCTAAAAGGCATCCTAGGATACGAGGAAAAACCTCTTGTCTCTGCTGATTTCACCAACGACACCCGCTCAGGTATTGTCGATGCACAATCAACGATGGTTACCGATAGCACTCAACTTAAGCTTATGGTTTGGTATGACAATGAGGTTGGTTACGCCACTCGGATGATGGAACTGGCTGCCAAAGTAGCTACGGCTATGTAATTTTTTATTCAGTGAATATCAAAAGCTACGCGATTGTCACGGCATCCTACTGGGGGTTCACGCTTACCGACGGAGCGTTGCGCATGCTGGTGTTACTTTACTTTCACGAGCTTGGCTACACGCCAATGCAGCTGGGCACTCTCTTTTTGCTCTATGAATTCTGCGGAGTTCTAACAAACTTATTCGGGGGGTGGGTTGGATCGCGGGTGGGATTAAGAATTACACTTTTCGCAGGAATAGCGATACAGATTATCGCTCTGATGATGCTATCATGCATAAGCCCTAACTGGACTACCGCTCTGTCTGTGAGTTACGTGATGATATCACAAGCATTATCAGGGATTGCTAAGGACCTAACTAAGATGAGCTCTAAGAGTGCGGTAAAACTGCTCGTGGGAGACAGGGAAAAGACACTGTTTAAATGGGTCTCTATTCTCACGGGCTCAAAGAATGCGCTCAAGGGGGTTGGTTTTTTGTTAGGCGGTGTCATGTTAACCTGGCTTGGTTTTGTGGATTCGCTCTGGCTAATGGCTATAATGCTGACCCTCGTTCTAATGATTTCATTAATTTACCTGAGGCAGGATATGGGTCGTAGCAAGCGCAAGGTGAAGTTCACCCAATTATTCTCCAAGAGCGCGCAGATTAACTGGCTATCAGCAGCGCGGTTTTTTCTCTTTGCCTCACGAGATGTTTGGTTTGTGGTAGCACTGCCCATTTTTCTTAAATCGAGTCTGGGGTGGAGTTTTAGTCAAGTTGGATCATTCATGGCAGCCTGGGTTATAGGCTACGGTATCGTACAGGCCAACACGCCAAAGTTTGTTCGCAAAACAGACACACCAAGAGCTGCAGGTTTCTGGGTATTTTTACTCACCCTTGCTACCGCAGCACTTGCTTTGGTCATGCAGATGGATTTTCACCCAATCGCAGCTCTACTCATTGGATTGGCTATATTTGGATTTATTTTTGCAATCAATTCGTCAACTCACTCGTATCTAATTCTTGCCTTCACTAATGATGATCATGTCGTTCTAAATGTTGGGTTTTACTACATGGCGAATGCATGGGGCAGACTCGTCGGTACCTTATTGTCTGGTATCATGTTCCTGCTTGGCGGACTGGGAGCGTGTCTATGGACAAGTGTCGGGATGTTATTTGCTGCGTGGATTTGCACTCGAAAAATTCAAAATTAATTCTTACTCAGAAACTTGGCTCACTGCGATAACTCATCGTTTCTCCAGTCTTGGGATGTGTGAATGTGAGTTCACATGCATGCAACTTGAGCTGGCCAGGGCCAGATCCGTCTCCATAAAATGGATCACCTACAATGGGAATACCCAGACCTTTGGCGTGCGATGCGTGCACTCGCAACTGGTGCGTGCGTCCAGTGACGGGAATAAAATCGACTCGTGTTGTATTACCCTCAATCGCTATTTTTTTCCAATGTGTGATTCCCATCTTTCCATTGATCTCATCATAAATTTGGATTGGCCGATTATTAACATCCAATCGGAATGGAAGCTCTATCGTTCCACATTCAGCATCCAACACACCATTTAATAGGGCAACATACCTCTTTTGAGTTTGCCGCTCATGAAACTGTCGGGATAAATTGCGGTGTGTGTCTGCCGTCAAAGCAACTACCATAAGGCCCGAAGTATCCATGTCAAGCCGATGAACAGCAGGTTGTTTGATACAACTCGGAAACATTCGCCTCACTCGATCGGCCACACTATCCTTTTTTTCTGGCCCTCGTCCGGGAACTGCAAGCATACCACTCTCCTTGTTCACCACGACAAATTCGGGGTCAATATGCATCATTTGCAGCAGTTGGTCAGCGGGCATCGTCAGGGTTTATGCCCAATCATTTCGCACTGTGCAAGAAATCATGGTTGCCCTCGATGATTTGACAACTCATCCTCTGGGGCATGGACGATTCACTCATCCAACGAGCTTATACAAAATTTGATGCTGCGAACGGGCAAGACCCTAATCAGATTAATGTTAGTGGAGAAATCCGTCCAAAGGAGCTGGTCTTTGCTGAACGGCTGACTGAAGAGGTGCGTGCACTCAATCCGGATGCTTCACTACCGTTATTGCTCGCTGCTCGCTGCCAGCATATATGCCGTTGGGAAATTCCGCGAACAAGCGAGCCGATGGGACGCGTTGGCTATCTCAAATGGCGGGCGGAACTAAAAAAATATCATGCCGCCAAAGCAGGTGAAATCCTTCATGAAGTTGGCACTCCTGAAGAAATTATTGAACGTGTTCAATCACTTAATTTGAAGAAAAACATGAAGTCAGATCCCGATTGCCAGACGCTCGAAGACGCACTTTGTCTGGTCTTTCTTAAATATCAATTTGATGCACTGATTGAGTCGACTGGGGAACCAAAAATGCTACGCATCGTTAAAAAAACTTGGGCAAAGATGAGTCCAAACGGGCATAAGTTTGCCGCTCAAATCGATTATTCTGAGCAAGCCGCCGCTGTATTGAAAATGGCGTTGGACTAACTAGGTGAATTTAGACGATCCCAGCCACCCTGCTCTACAAAATTTGCAGTTTGGTATTCTTATTGGTTAATTTGCCCAAATCAGGAATGACACTGCTTGCTATGGCCAATTCATACTACCGTATGAAATTTCGGCGATTCAAATGATTAGCCCTAGCTTTTTTTCATATCATTATCATAAAACATGGCATGTTATGATGCATATAAATCTCTGATTACAACTCCCCGAATCACGGCTAAAAGCTCGACTTTTTTGCCTAATTCCCTTACGCACTTTGCTGTGAGCAACACAGAAACATCGCCCAACAAAAATCCTGACCTTGAAGTCAAGGATGCTCTTTTCATTTTCAATTCTGTCTGGGACGGTCTTCAGGCGGAACGAGGCAAGGAAAACATGCGTTTTCCAAAAGAGATTATACTTCTCGGGGGCGCCCCTGGATCAGGTAAGGGCACTAATACGGAGTATATCTGCCAAGTTCGCGATATTTCAGCCACACCTATCGTTGTTAGTTCCCTTCTCGATACACCGCAGATGCAAGCATTAAAGGCTGAAGGCCACATGGTTGGTGACCGCGAAGTAGTTGATATTCTATTCCGAGAGATGCTACAGCCCGTGTATCGAGAGGGTGTGGTGTTGGATGGCTTCCCACGAACAACAGTGCAGGTGGAATGCATCAAAATGCTTTACGATAAAATGATTTCCCTGCGCCGTGCATTTCAGGACACACCACTAAAAGTACACTTTAAACAGCCTATTTACCACATTATGGTGCTGTTCGTCGATGAAGGAGAAAGTGTTGCGCGGCAGCTTAAACGAGGGCGTGAGGTTATCGCACACAACGAGGATGTAAAGCGCTCTGGAACCGGCGATTTACTGGAGGAGCGACCAACAGATACTAACGAAGAACTCGCCCGTAATCGCTATCGCACTTTCAAGGAGAAGACCTATGATGCCCTGCTATCACTGAAGCTCATTTTTCACTACCATTTCATCAACGCTCAGCTGCCACTCGATGAGGTACAACAAAAAATATTTAAGGAGCTCGAATACCAGAGTTCGCTTGAACTGGATCCACGCACGTACGAAGTCTTACAAAATCTCCCCGAAGCATCACAAGTTGTTAAACACGCAAGACGTGACCTCGTTTACCGAATCGACCGCTATCGCCTTGAGTATCCTAACTTGTTTGATGAAGTCGCAACTTTGATCGAAGAGAAAATCATGCCAATTGTGAAGCCGCATGCGATTTCTGGAAGGGCTCATATCAACTCTGAGGATTCACTCCTTGAAGACCCCAAAGCACTTGCCATGCTAATTGATATATTCTCAGAACGTGGATTCTTTGCCTCCGTGGATATTCACCGAGTTCAAATACCTGACTATTTTGACCTGGAGACGGGAAACATAACATGTCGCGAAAAAAAAGTTTTTCGCATTATGGTGCGCTTTAAGGGATCGGAAATCAGACGAGGATAAACAGCCGTTTATGTCTCAGATTATTGGCCCGCTTGCCTCATCATTTCACGGGGATCATCCATGATCCGATCTGTGCGGAATTGTACTTTTGTTCGTTTGGTAACATCGGATCGAGCTGAATTACATTGCCAAAATCGGTAACGCGATCATTGCCACCTGTCTGGTTTCTACCTAGTTCAAGCTGATTGTGCTTCCCAAATCGTGACCCATTACTGCCTTACAAATTTTTGACCTCATCCCATATCGCTTTGCTCGGCAATTCATACGCAGATTAGGAAAGTAACGCCACAGCGGTATTAGTTTGCTCCGCTTCTGCGTATCTTACTTCGTAATAGTTATTTTTTTAGTACCTTTACCTCAATTTTACGAAAATCTATCGGATGCGTTTCAGCCTGAATGGATATAGTTCCTTTTTCTAACAAAGTTCCGTCATTCAATTGGGGAGCCTTGTATTGCATAACCACCTTGCCATTCACCTTGTGCTTAATTAACTCACTACCACGCACCTCGATCTCTACACTCACCCATTGTTCACCATAGAATGTTGGTCCATTAGAGCTGATACAGTGCCGCTTATCCAGTTTATCATCAAGCACCACATGGGTCCCTGGCGTGCAAAGATTCATTGTGGAGCGTTTTTCTTTACCATTTGGTGTCCCCCCGAGTAATTGAACTTCGATTGAAGTCGGAAAACTCTGGTTTTTTCCCATCGTTGCAAGTGACTGACCATGAACCATGAATCCGTTATTTCTTGTTGCCCATCCGGGTCCTCCCTTCAGTTGGTCACCAATAAAGCGGTACTCGCAGCGTAAAATATAGTGGGAAAATTCCGACTTATAGAACAGATGCCCAAAGACTCCGTCCCATTTTTCATACTTGTCATATTTAACGCGCAGCATCCCATTTTCCACTACAAATGTACTCTTATAATTCACACCGGCATCGTGCCCTTTGAATTTGGGTGTCCAGCCATCAAGGTTCTTACCATTAAAAAGTTGGATCCACTCTTCGTCCTCTCCTGGTTTGCTTTCACCCTTTTTATGGTGGTCAGCATTACAAGCCGTGTGTGAAACGGCTAAGACGAATATTGTAACAAGAATCTGAGTTATATACATGGTCTACTGATGCATTTAATTCCTCAAGGTGGCGAGACATTTTTTATTTTACCTTGGGATAAAAACACCTGTGTGCTTAGGTCTCGTCCGTGCCCGAAACATTCCGCAATACACACACCAACAAGGACATGCAGCAGCTTAGACACCTGCTATCCCAAGCTATTGGAAATGGAATAGGTAATCAGCCTGTCAGCCTGCTGAACCTCGCCTGTGGCAGAGCCGATGAAACAAGAGTGCTCGCAGATGTATTTGGAAAAAACGGCATCCAGATCTCAGGTATGGATATCAGGGATAGGGAACTGGATATTGCTCGAGAACGATGGAAAAAACTCCTTCCAGATAATGCAGAAGCAGAGTTTCACGTTCAAAATGGCACTAAGCTCAGCACACTAAAACAACTTCCCGATGACTTTGACGTGGTATTTATGCGACATCAAAATTATTGGAATGGTGACACCACTTGGAAAGAAATATACGATCAGGCACTACACCGGCTTGATGAAGATGGCATGATGGTCATCACATCCTACTTCGATCGCGAACACAATCAGGCGCTCGAGGCCATCCAATCACTCGGTGCCAAATTGGTCACAAACATACGCAACCCAGATTCCAGAATATTGTCAGACGCAAAAGGAAAATCTGTGGACAGACATATAGCCGTCTTTAGCAAGCTCTGAGCTCTTTTACTATTTACTGGCGGGCAAAATCTGCTAGATATATGGCCATGTCAGATTCTTACATTGAAACAGTTACCACAGGTTGGTTCAGTCGCATTGGAAATTCAATCAAGGGCATACTCATAGGCTTGATCATGGTGATCCTCGCCTTCCCTGTTTTATTTTGGAATGAAGGCAGGGCTGTTAAAACTCGTAAGGATTTAGATCAAGGGGCAAAAGAATGCGTATCCGCCAATGCAGCTACCCTAAACAGCAATAATGAAGGCAAGCTCGTCCACATTACTGGTAAAGCAACATCCAAAGGAACACTCCGTGACGAAAAATTTCAAGTTAGTGCCGAGGCTCTGAAGCTAAAACGTGTGGTGAAAATGTATCAGTGGAAAGAAAATACCAAGACCTCCACAAAGAAAGAGATCGGTGGTAAGGAGAAAAAAACCACCACTTATACTTATAAAAAAGTATGGGCTTCTGGGCGTATCGACTCGGGGAAATTTAAGAAAACCAAAGGCCACGAAAATCCTGCAGTCGCAATTGGTTCACTTTCGTGGGCTGCATCGCCAATCACCGTTGGTGAATATACGCTGAGCACACACTTAATCTCACAAATCGATAATTACACTTCTCTCCACGTAAGCAAACCAGAGAATGAAATAGAGCCTATCGCTGGTCGTGAGGTTAAATACACCGATGGACAATTTTATTTAGGAGAAGATGAAGCATCTCCTGCCATCGGTGACCTGAAAATCACATTCATGTCCGCTATGCCAACCGATGTGAGTATCCTTGCGCAACAAAATGGCAATTCTTTTAGCCCATTCACGGGTGATTCGGGCACTACTATTAACACACTCACGGTAGGCACTCATACCGCTCAATCCATGTTCAATAGTGCCCAGAATAATAACAAATTATTAACATGGGGCATACGCATACTTGGATTTTTCTTAATGTTTTGCGGGTTCAAGTTGATCTCAGCCCCACTCGCTGTTGTTGCTGATGTGTTACCTATTGCTGGCAGTATCGTCGGTATCGGCACAGGCATAGTTTCATTTTTGTTATCAGCTCCTCTGTCTCTAATAACTATAGCGGTAGCTTGGGTTTTCTACCGTCCTCTGATTGGTATTCCTCTGCTCATTCTGGCAGGCCTTGGCATTACATTCTTGATCATGAAAATTATGGGGCTTAAAAAAGCTCACTCATAATAAAAATTCAGTCTTTCAATAAGGCCTCTAGCTCCTTCTCTAGAGTTGTATTTAGCTTTTTATGGTGCAGATCTACACTGCATCTAATATGCCATGATCACCTAATGCTTACGTCTATCAGGAAAGATTTCATGCCTGAAGCTAAACGGCCTGAATATAAACTCTAGAGTGCCCTGCAAGAAATCAAGCGACGGCTCGCTCTTGCGGATTTCCTCACCCGCCAACCATCTAATACTCCCATTTTTCGTCAGACTTAGACGCCATGAATTCTCAGGAGTGCAAAGTAAGTTGACCCATTTTTTGAGTTCTAAAGCTAGGGCTTTTGAACGCACGGTAGCTCCTCCCTCAGTGTTCACAAACATAGCCCTACCATCAAAGTTCATACTTCCCATATAAGTAATACTCGAATCGATCAATACGAGCTTTACGTGCAAACCCACCTTGCGGGTAGAGCTCGCCCCTTCGTTAATATAGTATTTCATGTTACTACTGGGACGGTGCTTAAACTCGTATATTTCGACCCCCATTCGCAGTAAGATCTTACGATACTTCTGATACTGATTATGCACTATGAGGTGATTATTGGAGGAAACCGTTGGCACTAGTAAAACCACACGCACTCCGCGCGCGCGCACTTTACTCAACATCGCCATCATACGCTCATCCGGCACAAGATATGGAGTAACCATATAAATCTCTTTACAGCTACTTTCACACTGTCTGAGTATTTCTTTTATAACTGGTCGGCTGTAACTTGGGTTCTCTGGCGCATCTTCCAAGTAAACGGCACCGCCACCATGAGCTCGCTTGGCCGTATCTGAGAACCATCGACTCCAATCTTGTGGTGTTATAGAGATTTGATGATTTGGAGCGGTTTCAGCACGTAATATTTCTAGTCTAGATACGCTACGAAATTTATCTAACGACAAACTTTTACCATCGCGTATGAATGCACGTGCATCATATGCAGGATCACTGTTCCAATAACGATTAAACCCTTTTTTTATGTCTGTTACTATTGGCCCCGCAAACATAGCACCAAAATCTACCATGTTATAACCCTGCCCATAGCCAAAATAGTGATCTCCAATATTTCTTCCTGTAAGAATTGCAAGAAGCCCGTCCGCTACGATACTCTTGTTATGCATCCGCTGATTACAGCGCTTAGTATTTAAAACTAAGTCTAAGGTTCGTGGTAATATCCTATCGCGCAGTTTGTTCGGATTATACAAGCGCAAGCCAACATTCGGATGAGATGCGATGGCCGCGAGCTCGCTGTCCGTGTAGGAAATACCCAATAGTAAATCATCTATCAATAGCCTCACTTTTACGCCCCGGTCGGCGGCCATCAACACACGTTCCATGATTAGTTTGCCTGTGTAGTCGTTCATCCAGATAAAAATCTGAATTTCTAACGAGCGCTGGGCGCTATCTATTAATGCCAAACGGCTCTCCAGAGCCTCCTTGTTCGACATCAGCGGAACTGCAGAAGTAGTTGATCCCCCAGCACGGCTATGAATTTTTTTTGCAGCGTAAGCTAGCTTGCCTGTTTTCAATGATGGCAGACATTGATGCTCCACCTTCTCAACTGGATCGGGAAGGGTATGACAGCTAACCATACACAGAACAGCTAACATTATCCAAGCATAACAAATCATTTTCATTCTAACAGAAACTTCGCCTACTCCGGCTTATAGAGACGACCTTGGCTGCTTATAATAAGCCACGGACTAATCAGGTTAAATACTTCACAGCAACGTACGTTAGCCAGATCAAGTCCTGCATAATGCAATGCCGCCGCGACCGAAGTAGAACAGATATAATCATCCCCAATATCCGATATGCTTACTGGTTCCAACATATTACTCCAGATACCCAACATTCCCAGAAAGTTATAACCAAACCACTTGTTAGTTTTATTTGCCGAGATAAATGCGAATTCACGTAAGCGGTGCATGTTGAGACGATCGGATTTATCGAGACGGTATACATCAAACGAATAGTTTGTTATTACACCCAGCTCATCTATTAAATTTGGGCCTCGAAACGCCTCACTTGTATAAAGCCTAAGTTGATCAGGATTATTTTCATCGCGCACAGCGATAGCTAGGTGCGCGTATTTCATCATAAAATAACCCAGTGAGCGTATACTGCCTTTGAGTAAAGTATCTTTTTTTTCACGGCGCGTCATCCGGAACGCAAACACATCCCCCTCTTTAATTATATCAAGTAAATAGTTAGAATCTTTGCTATACTTGGAATGCGTTGCCACTAGTTGAAATCGAGCTCGGTCTTTTTCTGGCACATTATGGTACTGTCGTTCAGCTTTTGTGGGGA
Organism: Akkermansiaceae bacterium; assembly: GCA_018676385.1. Taxonomy (GTDB): domain Bacteria; phylum Verrucomicrobiota; class Verrucomicrobiia; order Verrucomicrobiales; family Akkermansiaceae; genus Oceaniferula. Next base: position 10,190 of record JABHEX010000132.1, on the reverse strand, counting down.
TCACCCACCGTGGCGCACCTATGTGACATGGTGTTCCCATCGGATGGCAGCTCATCAGCAGCGGGATCAACAGGCAAACATAATAGAAACGAAACATGTTAGAAGAGAATAAATTAAATGGTCTGCTGATGTAATACAATAATCGATTATGCTTTACGACGCCAAATCATGAGCCACTCCCTGCCCTCACGCCCTGGATAATACGCCTGTGGCTTTTGCTCCATAATCAATGTGAAGTTTGGTGAAAACATCTCTATGACATCTCCACGGCTCGTTTCATACGGTGGCCCCTCTCCTATTGGCATCTGGGTGTTAGTAAAAAACAACCCCACAAATATTCCTTCAGGACGAAGCAAGCGGCTTACTGAATCGATATAATCACTGCGATGAGATGGATGAATAGCACAGTAGCATGTGTGTTCCCAAATTGCATCATAAGTGCTTTTTATGTTCAACTCCAAATCGAATAAGTCACCATGTAAATAACTAGCACGCTCAACAGCATTAGTTTTTTGTGCGCGATCAATAGCTATCTGTGAGACATCCAATCCATGGGTTTCGAATCCTGCATTTGCTAAATAAGCGACATCATGACCAGTGCCACAGCCCGGAACAAGTATCGTGCCTTTCACGGGGAATACCCCCTCTCGAACGAGATGTGTTAGCGCAGGAGCTGAAGCACCCTTTTCCCACGGCGTGTCACCTGTCAAATAACGTGCATCCCAATCCATTTTTTTCTCGGTCATGCACTACATCAAAGACGATAGTGCCGTTCGCTGCGACAAAAAAACGACAGGGCGAAAACACACAACACCCTGCCGTTCATTAAACCTACATATTAATCGCAGGTAAAATTGTAGCGTCACATCAGGCGACTTTTGTCTGACTTAATACCTTTCCAAGAGAGGCGACCGTGCCACCAATATCGGCGAGGTTACTGGGTAAGATCATGGTATTGGTTTCCTTGGCAAGGTTACCAAACTCTCTCACATACTGCTCAGCAATACGAAGATTCACAGCATCGGATCCACCTGGCTCGTTAATAGCTGAGGCAATGTTTCGAATGCCCTCGGCTGTTGCGCCGGCGAGCAAGGTAATCTCTTGGGCCTTACCCTCGGCCTCATTAATCTGGCGGAGCTTCTGAGCCTCAGACTCCTTTATGACCTGTTGCTTGTGACCTTCCGCCACGTTGATCGCTGCCTCACGCTCACCCTCGGATAGGGCAATCTGGGAACGACGTTCACGCTCAGCACGCATCTGTTTTTCGAGGGCATCCTGCACCGACTTTGGTGGCGTTATGTTCGCTATCTCATAGCGCGTGATTTTTAGGCCCCATGGCTCCGATGCTTTATCTAGAGCATTAATGATGTTAGCATTAATAGCATCTCGCTCTTCGAAAGTTTTATCCAACTCAAGCTTACCGATTTCAGATCTTAGCGTGGTTTGCGCCAACTGTGCTGAGGCAAAGTGGTAGTTCTCAATTCCGTAGGATGCTTTTTTAGCGTCCAACACCTGCATGTAGAGCACACCATCAATCTCGATGGCGATGTTATCCTTAGTGATACACATTTGGGATGGCACATCAATCGCGACTTCCTTCAGCGAGTGCTTATAGGCGACACGGTCAATAAATGGGAAGAGGACGTGAAACCCAGCACTAAGCGTGCGGCTATACTTTCCCAATCGCTCGATGACGAACGCTTGGCGCTGAGGAACAATACGCGCCGTTTTTACTAGTGTGACTACGACGAGTATAACAAGTCCGATTGATACAATATATTCCATGGTTATAGTTGTTTGTTGTTGGGGTAATAAATAATTTAATAGGCTCTAGTTGGGCTACTTCTTAAGTTTAACGATAAGCTCCAGCCCCTCGCGTTTGATCACAGTGGCATAACACCCGAGTGGTAGCTCGTGCTCACATCGGGCATTCCATTCAGCGCCCTTGTATTCTACTTTTCCTGTATTCTGACCACCGCCAATGGAGTGAACAATACGTACGGTCTTTCCGATAAATTCGTCTTCGATACTAGCACCACCGTGAGAGGATCCCCCCACGAACCAAGTTGTCATGTAGCGGCGTAGGGTAAAGAGAAGCAATAGCGAAGAAATGGCAAACGTAAGGCACTGTGCGGGGACAGAGTCAATCATCCCGATCCACATTCCCATGGCGACTACCCAAGCACCTATACCAAAGAATATGATTATTACACCAGGAGCTACAAATTCCAAAAGGATCATCGCAAGTCCTGCAATAAACCAGAGCATTTTTATATCGAGTTCCATGGGCAAAATGAGTTGAGTTTTTTGTTATACTTCAACACTCATGGAAATAGTGGCGTTCCGCTATTATAATTCTGCACTACGTTTATAACGATACAGACTAGTCACTTAAAATATGTATCCAAGTGACAGTAAACGGGAGCACAACAGCAAAGGAAACGAATTTGCGAGGTAGCTTTGATCTGGTGCCACACACCCGGCGGAATAAGTATTGCGTCATTGGGCCCAACGATTCTCTCCAAGCCATCAACCTCAATGATCGCCTCGCCCTCAAGCATGAAATAGATTTCCTCACTTAGTTTATGATAGTGCCGTTGGGTTTCAGCTCCGGCGGGCAGGCTCGCTTCGGCTAGACTTTGATTTTCGACAGGTGCATTGGTCGCATCGATAATACTGCGAACCTTCGATCCGTCTGCAGTTGTAAAAGGTACTTGTTCAGCTAGCTGGTTGACGATCATGAGTTCATGTTACAGACTTATGTGATGGAAACAATCGCCGTTACATGCCCCTCTTGTTTTGAACTGTTTGATGTGGCATTACCTCCTGCTCAGGAATGTCCCTGCGAGGTGGATTACGATTGTGAAGTCTGCTGCAGACCCATGGTTATCGCTTTCTATGATGGCACAGCGGATGCAAAAAGCCTTGATGATTAATGCCACAACGTAGCCATATGGCAGACCGAGATTCCTGCCCATTATTACCAACTGCAGACGTAGTCATTAGGCCATGTGACATTTCAGATGTCAAAAAACGTGGCGGTCCTAATGCCTACCTTGCCGCGCTCACCTGCGCGCAGTCGCTCTGGCTTCAAGCACTTCCAGCGCAGGCACTACTCCAATTAAACCATGCTATGTCACATGATTTTGGAGAGAAACACTTACCCTGGCCAATGCCTTATCAGGCATTGGTATGGATCATGACGCACCGACACGAGGAGGGTTTTCTAGGCAATCCCGTCCGGCATTTTCAACATCTGGCGTCGAGAATGAGTGGCCATAACAAGAATCTACGCATTGCTCGCGCATGGGTATGTTTTCACCTCGCGGAGCGTGTGCTTCCAAGTGAGGAGTTCCCCCGAGACCAACGCCAAATAGAAAAAGAAGAACTAAAAATTCCGGATACCGCCACGCTGTTCCAAGAACTCATGAACATCATCTCCGCAGATGAGATCAAATTAATCAAGCAGCTGATAGGAGAAATTCACTAGCAACTACTGTGCTAGTTTTTCGAATGCTAGCTCATCTAGGATTATGACACCTAGCGACTCCGCCTTGGTGCGCTTTGATCCTGCTTTTTCTCCAGCGAGCAGGTAATCGGTTTTTGCCGACACCGATCCTGAAACTTTTCCACCAGCCGCCTCGATGATTTTCTTAAACTCTGGGCGTGGCTTGGACAGCGTGCCTGTAATCACGAAAGTTTTGCCGGCAATATCAGAGTCGGATTTCTGAGCAGTAGATTTCTCTGGGTCGTAATTTTCGGATTGTGGATCAATACCGTGCGAGGCAAGTTTTTCCAGCACATGTTTGCCGGCTTCACTGTTAAAAAACGTGACGATATGCTGGGCTGCCACAGGGCCTAGCTCTGACTCGATTTGATACTTCGCCAACCGTGGATGATTCTCTTTTTTTCTTTTGGAAATAGAAAGTCCATCAAAGCTAGGAAGCTCAGCAAGATCACGCAGAATCTCAGATTCTGCTACCTCCGAGAGATTCTTGTGTAATCGTGCAATCTCCCGTGCTGCCGATTCACCAATCTGTGAGATCCCCATAGCATAGATCCATTTCCCAAGTGGGGTTTGACGCGATTTATCCAATGAGTCTGTGATTAGCTTCGCTTTTTTCTCACCGAGACGACGCGGCTTACTTTCCTTACCTTCTAGCTGGGCAGGATCTAACAAAAGCTCAGCGAGCGAGTCCGCTTGCAACTCAAATAAATCTAGTGTTGTTCTAATAATGCTATTTTCAACTAACTTCTCTGCTACAGCAGTGCCTAGCCCATCGATATCCAGCGCTTTACGAGACGCGAAGTGCTTCACTCGTGTAACAGCTTGCGCGGGACATGCGAAGTTCGCGCATCGCCACGCTACGAATCCCTCCTGCTGCTCAATGGGACCTAAGCATGAGGGACATACGCCACTGACAAAATTATAGAGATTGAATGGCTCGCTAGTTGAGCTTCGTTTTTCTGTAATCACCTTAACCACAGCAGGGATGATCTCACCGGCTTTTTCAACGATAACGGTGTCACCAATACGCACATCTTTACGGTCGATTTCATCCTGATTGTGCAGTGTGGCACGCGAGACGGTCGTTCCGGAAATAAACACTGGCTCCAGTTCCGCAACAGGTGTCAACACACCCGTCCTTCCTACTTGAATCGTGATATCCTTGAGCTGGGTTTCCTTTTGCTCAGGCAAAAATTTGAATGCGCATGCCCACTTTGGATGCTTGGAGGTGGCGCCCAACACGTTATGCTGGACAAGATCATCCACTTTGATGACTGCACCATCAGTAGCGTAGGCAAAACCGTGACGATCTCGGTTAAGCTTTCTGACGCATTCTAACAAATCTTCCGCATTGGTCGCCTTGTGAAACCACGCACTGCATTTCAGATTGTATTCGCGAAGTGTATGCTGGAACTCACTGACATTGGTGTAAGGAGCCTTTTCAACAAATCCATAGGAGTGGAAAATACAATCGAGCGGACGAGCAGCCACAAGCTTGGGATCAAGCTGTTTGAGAGTGCCTGCTGTCGCATTGCGCGGATTAACGAATGCAGTTTCACCAGCCTCATCACGCCGCTCGTTGAGTTTAGCAAAATCATCGTTGGGCATGAACACTTCACCGCGAACTTCGAAAGTTTCTGGCGATCCTGTGGGAAGCTTGAGGGGGATCGACTTAATAGTCTTCACATTCTGTGTGATGTCGTCACCGGTAGCGCCATCACCACGGGTCGCTGCGTAGTTCAGTAAACCATCCCTATATACCACGGAAACAGCCACACCATCGATCTTAGGTTCAATGGTGACAGCTACATTTTTTTGTCCGAGATTTTTTTCTAATCGTGCATACCAGTCCTTAAGATTATCGGCGGATGTCGCAGATGAGTCGGCGATTCCCTCCAGCTCCTCGGGCTTAAGTTCGTGAATATCCTCAATCGAAAGCATCGGAACGAGATGAGCTATCTGATCAAAATGCTCCAGCGGCGCACCACCAACACGTTGAGTCGGTGAGTCAGACCGCGCGAGTTCTGGGTTTTTCTTTTCAAGCCTTTTGAGTTCGTTCATCAACGCATCATATTCTGCATCCGTTATCTCTGGCTCAGCCTCTTGGTAGTATAGCTGATTGTGCCGTTCCAGCTCTGCACTAAGCTCAGCAATCTGCTTCTCAGAATCAGGCTGCTGAGAAGATGCATATGAAAAGAGATCGTCGGTCATGTCTGCTAATCGAGAAACTTTCCAGGATTCAGGATACCTTTCGGATCGAGGGCCTGCTTGATCATGTGGTGCGTATCCATAGAAACGTCACCCAGCGCTTGGCGGATCCATGGCTTTTTGGCAAGGCCAATGCCGTGCTCGCCTGAGATGACGCCGCCGTTATCGATCACCCAAGTGAACAACCTGTCCAGTGTGGCGTCAGCTTTTTGTTTGATTTCAGGATCAGCATAGTTATCCACCATAATGTTAGTGTGAATGTTGCCGTCGCCGGCATGCCCGAAACATGCGACTGGGATGTCGGTTTCCTTTTGCAGTTGAGCGGCGAAGTTGACCAGATCAACGAGCTTGGAGCGAGGCACGACGATATCTTCATTAAGTTTGGTCAGGCCAGTGTGCTTAAGCGAATATGAAAAATCACGACGTAGTTGCCATATTTTTTCACAGGACGGCTCGTCTGGGGCTTCATCGATACGCAATGCCTCATGCTCATATAAAAAATCACGCAGCGCAGGCAACTCGCGTGCGACGGTCTCTATTTTACCATCGATTTCAATCATCAGGTAGGCGTCGCCGGGTGGTAACGTATCAGCTCCCAAGTAATCCCGCGCGGCGGCCATGGTGAATCCATCGGTTATTTCCAGAGCAGAGGGAAGTGTTCCAGAGTCGAGGATCGCCTGCACAGCGGCAGCAGCAGTCGTAAAATCCGGAAATGATACCCCAAGCATCGCACGTGTTTCCGGGTGGGGTATCAGTCGCACCGTAATCTCAGTGACTATACCCAGCATACCTTCCGAGCCAATCATCAGGGAGGTGAGGTCAAAACCTGTCGAGTTTTTATGACAACGCCCGCCTGTGCGGAGGATTTCACCAGATGGAAGCACAACCTCTAAACCCAATACATACTGTTTGGTTACACCATATTTCAGGCAGCGTGGTCCACCCGCGTTGGTGGCTATGTTACCGCCGATTGAACATTCCTTAAGCGATGCTGGATCAGGCGGATAATACCAACCATATTGTCTAACAGCATCTTGCAATTCGCCAGTAATGACTGCTGGCTGCGTGACCGCTACGCCGTCTGATGGACTGATTTCAAGGATACGATTCATCCTGACCATGGAGATCATGATCCCCCCGTTAACTGGTACACAGCCGCCTACGTGCCCAGTGCCAGATGCACGTGTATATATTGGGATATTTTTTTCTGAAGCATAACTCACCACCTTGACAACATCTTCGGTGCTTTCGGGGAAAACAACAAAGTCTGCATACGCCGATGCATGCCACTTATCAGAGGCGTGTTCAGTGAGAACATCTCGAGCGGATGAAATCTGGTCAGAGCGGAGTATTTCAGAGAGTTTATTCATGCTTGGCGTATTTGTTGAATGGCTTCGGCCATGTTCGCTGCCCTAAATGTGGATGACCCAGCAACAAGCACATTGGCACCCGCCGCCGTAGCGGTGGGTGCAGTGTCAGCATCAATTCCGCCATCCACTTGGATATGGTAGGCTAACCTTTGTTTGTCACGGTAACAGGCAGCACCCTCCACTTTAGTCATCGTCTCATGCATAAATGATTGACCACCGAAACCGGGAATAACTGTCATCACCAAAAGCATATCGATCTGATCAAGGAACGGCAAAGCTTTTTCAAGTGGCGTTGCAGGGTTTATAGCCAGTCCCGCCATGCAGCCAGCATGACGTATACGACCTAGTGTTGCTGCCACATCATGATCCGATTCGAGATGCACGGTAATCATATCAGCCCCTGCCTCAACAAATCGTGGCAGGTAGTGGTCAGGCCTAGCAATCATCAGATGCACATCGAGAAATACATCATTAGTCTCATGAATCGCTTGGATAATAGCAGGACCGAAGGAAATGTTATCCACAAAGTTTCCGTCCATCACATCAAGGTGTAACCAGTCACCACCAGCCCGAATAGCGCGTGTAGTCTCCTCCTTAATTATGCCAAAGTCGGCGGCGAGCAACGATGGGGCGATGATTCTGTCAGTGTGGTGCCATTGCTTCATGACGATAGTTTGTAGTATTCGGTTTGAAGTTTGAAGTTTTATTGTCAGATTACTCGAGTGAGTGATGATATGCTAAGAGATTTTGAGCCAGACACGTTTTTTATGCAGCAGGCGCTGCGTGAGGCACGTAAGGCATATGACGCTTCAGAGGTGCCCGTGGGAGCTGTGGTTGTGCGTGGAGACAAAATCATCGCACGCGCATGGAATCAGGTAGAAACGCTTAAAGATGCTACGGCGCACGCCGAGATGCTTGCACTCACAGCAGCACAAAATGCCCTCGGAGACTGGAGACTAGACGGCTGCACTCTCTATGTGACAAAAGAACCATGTCCAATGTGCGCTGGTGCCATTATACATTGCCGACCTGACAAAGTGGTTTTCGGCTGTCCCGATCCGAAGGGTGGGGCTGCTGGAGGCTGGATTAACCTATTAGAATCTAACCCACCACTCAATCATCGCTGCGATATCGTCGCGGGTGTCATGCAGGAGGAATGCTTGGGGATACTGCAAAGCTTCTTTCGTGAAGCTCGCAAGCGCAAAAAAACTGAGCGTTCTGAGCCAAAGGAAAATTAACTACCAAACAACTGGGTCCAGTGACGATTGTGTTGTCCTAGGCCGATACGTTTATGCCTCGGATCAAACATGTTGCGGTGATGTCCGGGCGAAAAAAACCACCCACGATTGGCAGCGAGAGGATCAGTGGACCCCATAAAAATATTTTCACCGGAAGCGGTAGTACTAAAATTTTTTGCACGGTCCCATGGTGTCTTTTTCCCCTTCAATGGTGAGTTGTGTGCAAAGAAATTGTGCGTCTCTATGTCCTTTGAGTGGTCACGAGCAGCAGCACAGAGATTGGGATCGATTTCCAATGCGTTATACCCCGCGAGCAGGCGCATGATATTCGCGTCTTCCACACCTTTACGTTCGGTTTCGGTAACATCAGGTTTTTTCGCTGTTTTACGGTTTTTTGCCATAACGCGTAGGCCTTTACGATCGAGTCCTGACAATTGGCGGATGAAATCTTCTTCGGCCTTTGTGACTGGAGAGAGTGATGTGCTGTCGCTCGGGATGATGGCTGCTTTAATAAGTGCATCTCTCAACCCAGCGTATGCAATAAGTGAGCGCCGTTCTTTTTTCAGTGTTTCATTCGCAGTAGACAATACCAACTCGGTGTTGGGGATGAGCAATTTCCTAAGTTCACTGAGTATCGTTATGCCTCGTTTTTTGAGGACATCTTTCATAGGTCGGTCCGCCAATGATTTCATGGACTCGAGTTCTTTACGTAAATCGCGTATGTGCGTCTTATTTTCCCTGGTATCATTACCTGCATTTCTCGCGTGGCGCTGAAAATTGGAAATATAATTCCCTGTCAGCTTGGGCCACACGCGATTGACACGTATGTAGAGAGCCTTGCTATCCTTGATGGGCAGATCATCTACCAAGTCATAGACTTCTGATAGGTTTCCGCCATGATTGATTCGGGATTTAACGGCGGCCAGAATTTCATCGCCAAGGGATGAAGCACCAATCGCAGTTGGCTTGCTAAAAGACATTAACATAAACAGAAAAACAGAAATTCATATCATCTTTGAATTGCAAAAAGCGATGCAAATTAATGCTTTTGTTAAATAAAGTAAGGGAACTGCTTGAGCACCTCCCTCACTAAAAATTATCAGGGTAGCTTTTTCCTAATTAGCGGCAAATGCTGACGCTACCATACCGATTCCCGTAACGGAGAGTGCTACGGCCGTGGCGATAGCTGCCATAGTAGCTGATACCGCGATAGCTATTACAACGACTTTTATATAAACTCCTTGAGTAACTTCTGCAACAGTGACTGACGGGCAGCCTGTAATAGCGGTAAATTGGACGGTGACGGCAATCATATCCTGTGACTACTCGTCGGGTATAGATTGAGCATCCGCATGAGGTGTAACCACTGATGTATGTCTTGCTATAACCTACGTGACAGGGCCTAGCTTCTGCTTTTTCTGGAAGAGCTATTAATCCTAATGCAATGGCGACAAGTGTAGTTAGTAATGTTTTCATGATTATATATTCTGGTTGCTTGTGGTGTTCGCATACTTGGACTTGCTAATTATCGAATATATTCAGAAAATTTTTACTCATTCATCAAAAGAAGGACTTTTCCGTCGCGCTTACTTTCCTGCGCGCGGGTCAGCGCTGCTTTAATATCTATTAAATCATAGGTAGAATCGACAGGTTGTGCGAGTTGCCCTTGGGTCATCCATCGCGCAAGTTGAAGATATGCAGATTCCATGAGCGCCTGACTATTTTGTTTAAGCCACTCAGTCATCCAGAAACCATGGAGGCGGACACCTTTGAAAATAAGAAACTTGTTAGGAACTTTTAAGCTCCTACGGCTCATCGCACCGTAGGTCACGTGAAGTCCATGATCATCAAGCGCATCCATCAGGC
>JABHEX010000131.1 GCA_018676385.1 Akkermansiaceae bacterium | reverse complement strand
GGGGGGTATCGGCGCCACATTAGATGATGGCTTTAGCGCCGCAGTCACGACCGAGGCTGACATCGCCATGCAAACTGCGGATCTCATCCTGTTCATCGTTGACGCCAAAGATGGCATCACCGCAATTGATGAGGCACTTGCACAGAAGCTCAGAAAATCCAAGGCACCCGTGCAACTGGTTATCAACAAAGCTGACAACGAAAAACAAACCCACTTAACAGGCGACTTCGCTACACTCGGCTACGGTGCAGGCATCACGACATCAGCAGAACTCGGAAAAAATCTTGAGCAACTGGCAGACGCTATCGATAAAGTCGTGACTCCCCTACACCGCGATATTGAACTAGCCGAAAAGGAGGTTAAAAAAGATGGCCTAAAAATCGCTATCGTTGGACGACCCAATGCTGGCAAGTCATCGCTGATCAATGCCATCCTCAAAGACGACCGAACGATTGTTTCCGATGTTGCTGGCACCACCCGTGATGCCGTCGATGTTCCTTACGAATTCCTGGGTGAGCGACACACACTAATCGACACAGCTGGCATTCGACGTCGAACAAAAATGGATTCCTCTGTAGAAGTTTTCTCCGTGATGCGTGCTGAACGATCTATTCGCCGCGCTGATATCTGCTTATTGGTCATCGATTGCGCAGAAGGGGTTTCCGCTCAAGACCGTAAAATCGCACGTATTATTCAAGACGAGAAAAAACCTTGCCTGATTGTACTCAATAAATTTGATCTCTATCACCCAAGCGCTAACCGCAGCGTTCGCTTGGAAGAAGCCACCGAACACGTGCGCACCGAGCTTTTCTTCCTCGCTTATGCGCCTTACGTAGCAGTTTCTGCATTAAAACAGCAATCCATCGGTCTGGTTTTTCAAAAGCTCGCTGAAATCCGCAAACATGCCCAAGAACCAATTACTACCGGTAAACTCAACCGTTTTTTAGGTGCCGCTTTTGATAAAAAACCTCCCCAAGCTCGCAAGGGAACCAAACGCCTCAAACTGCTCTACGCAACCACTGCCATCAATGATCGCTACACTGCGATCCCCGTGCCCACTTATATTCTTTTCGTTAATGATAAGCGCCTCATGCAGGAGAACTACGAACAGTATCTTACCAACAGGCTTCGCGAAGACCATCCATCACCAGGAATCCCAATCATCTTCTCAGTTCGCTCACGCAACTCCAAGGATGATAAGGGTAAACGAAAGTAATCTCAATATGCCCCCCCGTTTAGCTACGGACTCGCCACCCAATAAGATCACACATCATCCAGCCACGCCCGTTACCATTGCCATTACAGCCTCGGCAACAAACCCCAGCGCCATAATTAAGCAAATTTCTCTCTCGCGGCTTTACGTGCAATCCGATTCCATTTAGGAAATAGCCCATGCCACTTCTCGAAGTTTCCAACCTGACCACGCGCTTCCACACACGCAATGGTATAGTACGTGCCGTGGAAGACGTCTCTTTTTCCGTCGATAAAGGCGAAACCGTAGGTATCGTTGGTGAATCCGGTTCTGGAAAATCCGTCACCTGCTATTCACTGGTCGGACTGATCCCCCAGCCTCCCGGAAAAATTCATAGCGGTACAGCAATGTTTGATGGCATCGACCTTATCCAAGCGAGTCAACAACAGCTACGCAAAATACGTGGCAAACGAGTCTCTATGATCTTTCAAGATCCAATGACTTCGCTCAACCCATACTTAAAGATATCGTCGCAACTCACAGAACCGCTCGAAATCCATGAGGGCATGAAGGGAAAACAAGCTCTGCATCGCGCCATCGATGCCCTAGCAGAGGTAGGTATCCCAGACCCTGAAAAACGTATTCAATCCTACCCACACGAATTCTCAGGCGGCATGCGCCAACGCGTTATGATTGCTATGGCTCTGATCACTCGACCTGAACTTCTAATCTGCGACGAACCCACCACGGCCCTCGATGTAACGGTTCAAAAACAAGTTCTTGATCTTATCAAGGATCGACAAAACGAACTTGGCACCGCAGTCGTTCTCATCACCCATGACCTAGCCGTGGTGCATCAGACATGTGATCATGTCAACGTGATGTATGCTGGGCGTATCGTCGAACGCGCGGCGACCAAACAACTTTTCAAGTCACCTCTCCACGCCTACACCCGTGCCCTACTCAAAAGCATTCCTGCAACACACGATAAAGGCCAAAAACTCTACACCATCCCCGGCATTCCACCTGACCTCTCTGATCCACCAGCGGGCTGTGCATTTCATGCCAGAAACACGCTGGGAGATGCCAACAAGTGCAATCTAAACTCACCGCCCCAGCTAACCGAGATTCAGTCCCAGCACTACGTCCAGGACTGCCCCGGCTGCTTGGCTAAACCGTAGATCATTACTACCCCACCAGCTGATTTTGCAGATCATCCCAGAAAATTTACCAAACCCGCAACAAGCAGCTAACTCAACAATTTTAAGACCATGAACACCAACCAACCACGAATCGGAATTATCATGGGAAGCCAGTCAGACTGGCCAACCCTCGAACATACCGCTCGTACACTCAGCAACTTCGATGTCGCATGGGAGTCCCGAGTTGTTAGTGCCCACCGCACCCCAAAGCTACTATACAATTATGCGGAATCAGCGGCAGAACGCGGCTTGCAGTGCATCATTGCAGGCGCAGGTGGAGCAGCCCATCTCCCGGGCATGGCTGCAGCCATTACCCATCTCCCCGTTCTTGCCGTTCCAGTAAAATCTCGCACCCTCAATGGAGTGGATTCACTACTATCAATTGTTCAGATGCCCGCCGGCATCCCCACCGCTACCTTCGCTATAGGTGAGGCAGGCGCCACGAATGCCGGCCTTTTCGCTGTCGCAATGCTTGCCGCAACAGGTGATAAGAAACTCGCCGAAAAGCTAGCCGATTTCCGTAACGACCAACGAAGTAAAATAGAAGCAGGAAGCCTCCCTCAAATGGACGACCTTCAAGCTGACTGAGTATGAATCATCAATCAGAAACTTGTATTG
>JABHEX010000130.1 GCA_018676385.1 Akkermansiaceae bacterium | reverse complement strand
CACAGTCTTCGAGCTCCATGATAACACCCTGAAGAGCCTTCATACCGGGTTCAATTTCAAGTAGTCGGAGATTAACGGGTTGATCTGGACCAAACATGGATCCTGATGCTATTCGGAAGAGTAGAGCATAGCCGATTTGTCCAGCTGCGCCTGTAACGGAGATTGTAATTGGTGGTTTCATAGTGATAAAAAAATAAGTCGCCCCCGTCTAGTCACAGCCGACTCATTTGGTCAAACCGATAACGACACCAAAGATATATTTCTCAGGAGTTTCTTAGTTTTTTGCAAAATGAGACATCTTTAGTAATTTGATCTTTGAGTGCATCTAGTGATTCGAATTTTTGCTCATTGCGAATTAATTGTAGAAATGTCACCTCCATGTCTTGGCCATATATGTCACCCTCAAAGTCGATCAAATGAACCTCCAGTAGTCTTTTCTTATTTGACCCATCAATACTTGGCCTTACACCCAAATTCGCCGCTCCTAAGTGCGGTTCTCCATCACCTATTACACAGTTTACTGCCCAGACTCCATTGCAAGGAAGCTGCTCGTTGTATACTTTAAGATTGGCTGTTGGGTGACCAAGGGTCCTGCCGATTTTCTCACCTTCAATGACAGTGCCGAGTACAGTGTATTGGCGACCTAGCATAGAACTTGCCGCCTCCAGGTTGCCATCACGAATTGCTTGTCTAATACGGGTACTGCTAACACGATCACCCTCCAGCATCACTGGCGGCAGAGAGCTTATCTTTACATCGTGCTTTTCTCCAAATTCTTGGAGTAATTGGGTGTCACCTCTACGATCTTTACCAAACCTCCAGTCTTCTCCTATTGAAAGCGAGCTCAACTGGGGTGTATTCGATACTATAGAGGAAAGAAAATCATGCGCCTCCCTCTCAGCAAATTCACGGGTAAACGGAATAACCACCAATAATTCAACACCTAGCTCGGCAAGCAAATCTCTTTTATGATCCAATGAAGCAAGAATACGCTGCGGGGCAACACGTGGAGCGAGTAATTGAATAGGGTGAGGATCAAATGTCAGCACACCAGCCACTCCGGCATCTAAACATGCTGCATCGACAGCAGATTGGATTACTGCTTGGTGTCCGATATGAACACCATCAAACACCCCGAGCGCGAGGTGGAGAGGCGCCTGAATAGAACCTAGCTCTTCAAACTGATATACTGTATGCACCATATGCTTGCTCGTTCATCACGCGTGGCTCTGATGATGAAAAGAAAAATCTATCACGCGCAGGTAAAAAAAATCCGATGCCCCGTGGGGAGCACCGGAGTGATTGATGAAGCCAACGTGCTATGGCTTTGCGCAGCAAGAAGTTTCACCCCCTTTTTTAGCGCAACATGATGTAGCGCTCGCTGACTTGCAGGATTTCTTGCTGTTACATGAGCTTGTTGAACAAGAATCTGACTTCGTGATGCAGCACGAGCTCAAAGCCAAAGCACTGAGAGCAACAACAGGAAGGACTGATATATTTTTGATAGCGTTTTTCATCTGATTAGTAGTGTAGTTTGTGTGCGCTATTCAAAAGAACAAAAAAGATAACGCGTAAGAAACATAGAGGTGTATCTAGATTTCGCCAACATTTTCTAAAAAAAATATCGTTAGGATTTCGTACACCACATCACAGCCGCATTCTAGGAGCCTTCAATAACCTAATACTGGCACTACAAATTATCCATTCATCATTACTCTACACACATGTGGCGTAGCTACGATTGTAGAAAATTGTCAGTTCGGTTCCCGATACCCTTCAAACTTTCTCCCGCCGATGTAGCATTGCTCTTGCCCCCTCGCCTGCATTACCTAATATGCTGCTCGCCAGCACCTGCTACACGCTATTATGAACCGCGTATTCGTCGAGAAACAACCTGAATTCAATGCCCAAGCCCGCGAGCTCCTTCATGACCTCCGCGAGTATTTAAACCTCCATCAACTCGAAAATGTCAGGGTTATTCAGCGTTATGATGTGGAGGGTTTAAGTGGTGATGAGTTTGCCGACACCGCACGACTAATCCTATCGGAGCCGCAAGTTGACATTATATACGAAAGCCTAGTGCTCGCAGATAACGAGTGCGCATTTGCTGTTGAGTATCTTCCCGGCCAATATGACCAACGCGCCGATTCCGCAGCTCAGTGCATCCAAATTCTATTCCAAAGCAACAAACTGCAGGTCTCAAGTGCTCACGTCATCATCTTGAAGGGATCTATTACTCTGGAGGAACTCGAAGCGGTCAAAAACTACACTATCAATGCAGTCGATTCACGTGAGGCATCAATGGACATTCCCTCGACCCTCGATACACCTTCGGATGCCCCCGAAGATGTCGAAGTCCTAAGTGATTTCATAGTCGATGATGAAAGCAGCCTGACAAAAAGACGTGATTCCCTAGGCCTTGCAATGTCGCTTGAGGATCTTGTTTTTACACAAGCTTACTTTCGTGACGAAGAACGCCGCAACCCGACCATTACCGAGATTAAAATGCTCGACACTTATTGGTCGGATCACTGTCGTCACACCACATTTGCCACCAAGATTGATTCAGTTGAATTTGAGAAAGATGACGTGATCGCAGAAACCTATGCCCAGTATCAGGCGACACGACGCGAAGTATACGGTGCCAACACCGAACGTCCCGAAACATTAATGGACATCGCGTTAATCGCGATGAAAGAATTACGTAAAACCGATGAGCTCGATAATGTGGAAATCTCTGAGGAGATCAATGCTGCCTCGATTGTCGTTCCAGTAGATGTAGATGGTGAGAAAGAAGATTGGCTGGTGATGTTTAAAAATGAAACTCATAACCACCCGACGGAGATTGAGCCCTTTGGTGGTGCCGCTACATGCCTGGGAGGCTGTATTCGTGACCCCCTATCTGGGCGGTCCTACGTTTACCAGGCGATGCGTGTTACTGGTGCTGCGGATCCGCGCACACCATTCGCTGAAACCCTCGCAGGTAAGCTGCCACAGCGTAAAATCTGCAGAGAAGCCGCCCACGGATACTCCTCATACGGAAACCAAATCGGACTAGCTACCGGCCAAGTAGCTGAGGTCTATCACCCGAACTACGTTGCAAAGCGTATGGAGATCGGAGCAGTCGTCGCAGCAGCCCCCAAAGAGAATGTCTTTCGCGGATCACCTGCGGTAGGTGACGTCATCCTGCTCATTGGCGGTCGAACCGGTCGTGACGGTGTCGGTGGTGCCACAGGCTCCTCCAAAGAACACACGGACACTGCTCTCGACAACTCCGCCGAAGTACAAAAAGGCAACCCGCCCACAGAACGCAAAGTGCAGCGACTTTTCCGTAATCCAGATTTTGCTCAGAAAATAAAAGTTTGCAACGACTTTGGTGCCGGAGGTGTCTCAGTTGCGATTGGCGAAATCGCAGATAGTCTCGATATCGATCTTGATGCCGTATTAAAAAAATACGATGGCCTTGATGGCACGGAACTTGCCATCTCCGAATCCCAGGAACGCATGGCCATCTGCGTTGATCCATGTGAGGTCGATTATCTAACGGCTGAGTGCGATAAAGAAAACCTCGAGTGCTCTCACGTCGCCAACGTCACTGATAGCGGCCGCCTCATTATCAAGTGGCGAGGCAAGGCAATCGTCAATTTCTCCCGCGCATTTCTCGATACAAATGGCACCACGCAGTCGACCCAAATCAAGGTAGCAGCGCCGAGCGCGTTTTTTCCGTCATCTCCAATCACAGCAGATCGGTCTTTTGAGTCTACTCTATCAGATCTCAACACGGCATCTCAAAAAGGTCTCGGTGAGATGTTCGATTCGTCGATCGGTGCCGGTTCTGTGCTTAACCCCTTCGGCGGCAAACACCAACTTACTCCGACGGATGCTATGGTGGCGAAGATCCCTCTACTCCAGGGTGAAACAACGACATGCACGCACATGGCTTGGGGATTCAATCCTCACATCGCCACTTGGTCACCTTTCCACGGTGCTCTCTACGCAGTAACCGAATCCGTTTGTCGCGTTGTTGCCTCAGGTGCACGACTATCCGATATCCGGCTAACACTTCAGGAATACTTTGAAAAACTCGGCGACGACCCTGCACGCTGGGGTAAACCTTTCGCCGCCCTGTTAGGTGCTTTCCGCGCCCAACACGAATTACGCCTTGGTGCTATCGGCGGCAAGGATTCGATGTCTGGATCATTCAATGACATCGATGTGCCCCCCACCCTGGTTTCTTTTGCCGTCGCCCCGGGTAACACCCAGCTCGCACTATCGCCTGAATTTAAACAGGCAGAATCTAACATTTGCTTCATTCAGATTGAGCGCGACGATCAACATATGCCTGATTTTAAGGCGTTATTACAAGTTGCCGATATTCTTTATACAGAAAACGAGGCTGGCAATATTCTCTCGATCCACTCGCTTGCCGAAGGAGGCATTGCTGCGGGTATTTCCAAAATGGCATTTGGAAATATGATCGGCGCAAAACTGGAAACAGCACTTGACCTGTTCAAGGAGCGGTATGTTTCTTTTCTGATTGAGACTTCGGGTGATTTACCTGAAGCCCTCCGAGCTACAGTAATAGGGACGACTACCGAGGAGCCATCTATTATGGCCAATGGTGAAACCCATGAGCTATCCACTTTATGTGATTCCTGGATGAGTCCTCTTGAATCAACATATCCAGTCCGACAAAAACCTGCGCACAGAGAACTGGATACTTTTTCTCATACACGCAAAGCACGTATTGAAAAACATAATACACCAATCAGTCCAAAGGTGGTTATCCCGACATTTCCAGGAACGAACTGTGAATACGACACCGCACGCGCATTTCGTGAGGCAGGAGCTGAAACAGAAACGCTTGTATTTAGAAACCTCAGTCCAGAACACATCGAGGAATCGCTCAAAAAGCTTGCCGATCAAATTTTAGAATCACAAATCCTTATGCTCCCCGGTGGATTCTCTGCAGGTGACGAGCCTGATGGCTCAGGTAAGTTCATCGCCACGGTGCTGCGAAACCCACGTATTTCCGATGCTGTGATGGATCTGATCAAAAACCGCGACGGGCTAATCCTTGGTATTTGTAACGGCTTTCAGGCACTCATCAAAACGGGTCTGGTCCCCTATGGAGAAATGCGGGAACCATTTGCGGGCGACCATAAAGAAGCGCAAGCCTATGGATCTGGACAGCCAACCCTTACATTCAACGACATCGGTCGCCACGTTTCATGTTATGCAACCACGCGTATTGCATCGAATCTCTCTCCCT
>JABHEX010000129.1 GCA_018676385.1 Akkermansiaceae bacterium | reverse complement strand
GCTTTGGTTTCTTGGTAGAGGAAGGTTTTGTTTGCCGAACCCCCACCTTTGGTAATGAATAGGAACTTATACTCGCTGCCCTCGGTGGCGTACAGATCGATCTGGGCGGGTAGGTTGGTCTTGGTATTGACCTCGTCATACATCGTGAGGGGGGATACCTGAGAGTAGCGCAGGTTTTCCTCCTGATACGTCTTATGGATTCCTTCGGAGAGACGCTCGGCATCATTAGCACCAGTCCAGACCTGCTGGCCTTTTTTGCCCATTACGATAGCGGTGCCGGTGTCCTGGCAGCCGGGCAGAATTCCGTGTGCGGCAATCTCGGCATTTTTTAAAAGCATGAGTGCGACCATTCGGTCGTTATCAGTGGCCTCTGGATCATCGAGGATCGCGGCAACTTGTTTTAGATGGCTGGTGCGTAGTTTGAACGAGATCGCTTTGACCGCCTCGTTGGCGAGCATTGATAGTGCATCAGGTCGGATTTTCAGGATTTCTTGTCCCTCAAACTCGCTGGTGGAGACTTGGTCAGAAGATATGAGATCATACTGAGTGGTATCATTCCCGAGTGGGAATGGGTCTTGGTAGTGGAATGCTGTGTCGGACATGAGTTGCGATTAGAAATAAACGTGGCATGAGGGTTTGAAGCAACCGGAATCGGCCCCAGATCAAGAAAAGTGACGATTTAAGCAAAAATCGCTTGATTACTCGCTCCAATCAGCTACATCGCTCCTCCCGAATTATGGCTAAGAAATCATGGATCGCGCGTAACAAGCGCAAACAAGCAACCGTCGCTAAGTATGCTGATCTGCGCAAGCAGCTCAAAGAAGAGAAGGATTATGTTGGTCTCAGCATGCTCCCTCGCGACTCCAGCCGCACCCGCGTGGTGAACCGCTGCGAGTATACTGGCCGTCGTCACGGATTCCTGCGTCGTTTCAAGCTCTCACGTATTGCATTTCGTGAGCTTGCATCGCACGGCATGATCCCCGGCGTTACCAAGTCAAGCTGGTAAGCTCGACTCAGTTGTGATAATTTTTTAACGCAAGGTGGTCCCGTAAGGGTAATCCGCCTTGCGTTTTCCTGTGTTATCGACTCTATTAAATGCCGATTGCCATGCCGCTTTACGAATATATTTCTGAAAATGCTGACGACTCTGACCGCAGTTGTCGTATCTGTGCAAAAGGATTTGAACTTCGTAGGCCGATTGAGCGCGATCCTCTCGAGGCCTGTCCTTTGTGCAAGAATCCTGTGAAAAAAGTCATCAGTCGTGTTAACACGCCGAAGGTGGCTAAGCCGTTTTCCGTGTCCAATGCTAAGCAGGCAGGGTTCACGGTGCTGGAGAAAAAGGACGAGGGTGTTTACGAGCGACAGTGATCGTTGCGTAGAAATTGCATCTATTTAAAATTAGAGCTATAAGGTGCCATGCACACGCAGATCGACCAGTTCCTGCTCTTCATCGCTACCGAGCGTGGGCTGTCGACTGCTTACCAACTCTCGGTGCAGCAGACACTTGAGGCTCTGCTGAAGTGGCTGGAAAAAAATAGCATTTCCTCGTGGGATGATATTGGAACAGATGAGCTTTCATCCTTTCTAAGTTACCAGAAAGATTCTGGTCTATCTGCTGCTTCACTTCGCATCAGCATGGTGCATCTAAAGATTTTTTTCCGTTATCTTGCGGGAAAAAAAATCACCGCTGCTGATCCTGCTGAACCTCTGTTGCCGCCCCGAGCCGAAGGGCATCTGCCGGAAACACTCAACGAACAGCACGTTCGTAGCATTCTGGAATCGATCGATATATCCCAGTCATTAGGAAGGCGCGATCTTGCTATACTGGAGATGTTTTATGCGTCCGGCTTACGTTTGTCTGAGCTTTGTGGCGCACGCCTTGAAAACCTCGATCTTGATGAGGGATTCGTCCGCGTCACCGGTAAGGGGGGTAAAACGCGCATCATTCCTGTTGGAGGCAAGGCGCGCGAGGCGGTTCAGGATTATCTGAAAAACGAACGACCTAACATGGTGAAACAAAACACCTCGTCGTGGATCTTCCTTAGTATTCGAGGTGGTAGTTTGTCGCCCGAACGTGTGCGTGAGATCGTCAAACAGCGTGCGAAAAATGCTGGAATTGAACAGAATGTATACCCGCATCTGCTGCGGCATTCCTTCGCTACCCACTTGCTGCAGAATGGCGCAGACCTGCGAGTCATTCAGGATATGTTGGGCCACGCCGATATTTCTACTACTCAAATCTACACGCACGTCGATCAGAAGGGACTTAAGTCGGTGCACCGGAATTTTCATCCTCGAGGATAGTGTCTGCTAAAGTAGTGGACGCACTTGAGGGAAGTCCGATGTAATACCCCAGCCCCATAGGGCGTATTTGCTTGTGTATGAATATACAACGCTATGCTTTGTCACTCGTTATTCTGGGCCTCGCGAGTGCCGACCTCTTTGCAATTGAGAAAAACAATCGTGACCGGTGGAAGACCCCGGTGAAGAAAGGGCCTGACAAGGAAGTGCCCGGATATCTTGTTAATCTGGGTCCGACAGGTGCCCGTGGAACTCTTGAGAGTAAGTCGTTCACCGTAAAATACATTTTTGCGGACTCGCCTGCAGTCGGAAAACTCCAGCTTGATGATGTGATCACAGGTGTCAATGGTAACGCGTTTCAGGTCGAGCATCGGTTTGGCCATCACCTTACTCGTATGAAGAAATTTCCCAACGTTGGCTATGAAGGCCCATTGATGGATTTTGGCAATGCGATCGAGGAATCGGAAGGTAAAGATGGCAAGCTGACTCTGACGGTGACCCGTGGAGCTACAAAAATGGATATAGTGATCCAGCTCAAAGCTATCGGGCAGTTCTCTAAGACATATCCAAACGGCTGTAAAAAATCTACGTTTCTTGCTCAGGCTGCTATGAATTATCTCTCTGAAAACGAGCATATTCCACGTGAGATGTGCCATGCCAAGTGTATGAGTGGATTAGCCTTGCTCGCAGCGGGTAAGACTGAGGAGGTCAAAAAACTGGTCCATTCATGGAATAAAATTCCTAAGTTTGGCATTTGGGTTTGGCCCGCATCCTATCAGTGTATTCTGCTTTCTGAATACTATCTGGCAACTAAAGATAAAGCAGTGCTGCCTACGATTCAGGGTTTGGTTGATGTCCTTCAGAAAGGTCAAGTGGCAGACATGGCTGATTACGAGGATCGAACGCATGGGAAGATGGGTAATGTGGGACATAAATTCCGCACAGGCGGATTTGGGCATAACACTAATGTTGGCGGTTATGGCACTATGACCATTACCACATCGCTGGCAGCTACCGCATTTGAACTCGCTAAGGATTGCGGCGCCAAAATCGATCAGAGGAAAATTGATATGGCACTCGCGTATGTGCGCAAGAGCACGACTAAAACAGGATACATTGGTTACCACACCCATCGTGGTTCCTATTCGGCCTCTGGCCGGCAAGGTCTTGCTATCATTGCCCATAGGCTTGCGGGAGAAAATAAACAGAACAATGGCTACATCAAACTCGCGTCACTTGGGCTCAGTAACTCCAAGAAATATCTCAATGATGCACATGCTGATAATATTCTCGCTGTCTGTTGGGGGCTTCTTGGAGCGAACGTCTCCGGAGATGAGAAGGCCCTTCGCGATATGATGGATTACAACAAGGCATGGCTAAACATGGCGCGATGCCATGACGGCTCTTTTGTGTCTCTTCCCGGTCGTGATATGTATGATAAAGGCTACTACATGTCTTCACGTATCCATCTGACTGCGGCAATGGCACTCGTTTTTACGATGGAGAAACCTAAGCTGCAGATGCTGCAGAAGTAGCCAGCTGAAAACAGGAAGCTTGATTGTTATGCTTCCAAGTTCTTGCTCCCCTCTATAGAAAGCTGGGTATCACGTCATCGAGCTGATCGATCAGTTTCTGCATCGTTTCCTCAGTCTCGTTACCCATATTGGAAATGCGGAACGTGGCACCTTTGATCTTACCGTAACCACCATTGATGAGTACATTGTGCTTGGCTCGCAGCGTTTTAATAAATGCTGGAACATCGAGACGGCCGCTTGTGTTATCGATAGCCGTAAGAGATTTGGATTGGAAACCTGGGGGGGCAAAATTCTCGAATCCATGCTTAGCCATCCAAGTGTGGATCATGGCGTTGAGTTTTGCGTGGCGCGCGAACCGAGCCTCAAGCCCTTCCTCAGCGATGGAATCTACCTTTTGTTTCAGCGCATAGAGCAATGAGATTGCTGGTGTTGAGGGTGTGTTATTTTTCACCGTATTCTTCTCAAACTCGCAAAAATCAAAGTAGTAGCCGCGGCCTTCAGTGGTTGATGCTCGCTCGAGTGCTGCTTCTGAAATAGCAAACACGGCAAGTCCTGGAGGTAACGCCAGTGCCTTCTGCACGCCTGCGAGCACGACATCAATTCCGAGTTTGTCCATCTCTACAGGAACGGCAGATAGAGAGGAAACTGTATCTACCACCAATAGCACATCAGGAAACTCATTCACCACCGCTGCAATCCCAGCAAGATCATTCATCACACCGGTTGATGTCTCATTGTGAGCCATTGTTACTGTGTCAAAACCACCTTCTGCAAGTTTAGCTCGGACAGCATCAGGGTCGATTGCCTCACCCCACTCTACCTGGATTTTTTCAGCATCTTTACCGCAGCTTTGCGCCACGCCATACCACTTATCAGAAAAGGCACCACAGCAGAGATTCAACACTTTGGTTTGCACCAGATTACGGATCGCACCTTCCATCACGCCCCATGCCGAAGAAGTGGACAGATACACTGGTCGCTCAGTTCCGAGAATTGGCTTCAAGTTCGGCTGAATACTGGCGTAAAGAGCTTCAAAATCGCCTCCACGGTGGCCTATCATCGGCTGGCACATGGCTTCGTAAGTCTCGGGGGCGATATCCACTGGGCCTGGGATATACAACTTGGGCAACTGAGTGTGTGTGGTCTCTGACATCTCGGCGTGAATATTGCCGATTAACTAACTTTGTCAAAGCCAGAGCGTGTCAGGATCATGGCATTTTGACTTTCCTTGTATTTCCCTTGCAATCTTTTGGGTTTGTGATTTATTCCCGCCTCCCGATCAAGGGCATGCTGGCAAGGTGCTGGTATGAAAACAAATTAATTATATGAGTACTGATACTGAAAACGCAACTGACGTTGCCACTGAAGCCGACGAGCAAAGCGTCGAAGCCATCGCTGAGAAAAACGCCAAGGGCATTCCCGCTGCGGACATTAACCCTGCCGATTTCCAGCTTCACAAGGGAGACACCGGAAGTGCAGACTTTCAAGTTGCCCTTCTCACCAAGCGCATCAAACACCTCACCGACCACATGGGTGAGCACAAAAAAGATTTTGCCAGCCGCCGCGGCCTCCTGACCATGGTTGCCCAGCGTAGGAAGTTACTTGATTACCTGAAGCGTGAGTCTGTGGAACGCTACCAGAAGCTGATCAAAGGCCTCGGTCTTCGTCGCTAACAATGAATTTTACGCAAGCGGTCACAGTTATTCTGTGGCCGCTCTGCTTATCACCCTCGCCAGTTACGCTTCTTGTCTCACGCAGCTGGCCGGGTTTTGGGAACAGCCTTTGAACCCTTTCACGGAACACCGCTTCCGTATCCCATTTCCCAATTCTGACAATATTGTTAGGATTGGAGGCTTTACCCAAAGAAACAAAAAAGAAACAACGAGACGCCTAAACCCGCCACGCAATCATTGACGCAGCGGGTTCCAAAACCAAGAAATAGAAGAAAAAAGAAATGAACCTAGAAATTGAAAAAATATCGATCCCCGTGGGATCTAACCCGATCTCGATTGAGACCGGTAAATTGGCTAAGTTGGCCGACGGAGCTGTTGAAATCAGATCCGGAGAAACCGTTGTCCTCGTGACAGCCGTTTCACAATCCAAAATCCGTGAAGGTCAGACATGGTTCCCCTTGTCTGTTGAATACAAAGAGCGCGCTGCTGCAGCGGGCACTTTCCCTGGTGGCTACTTCAAACGCGAAGGCCGTCCTACTGAAAAGGAGGTTCTTACCTGCCGCATGACTGACCGTCCACTGCGTCCGCTTTTCCCGAAAGGCTACCTTTACGATACCCAAATCATTGCCCTGATGCTTGCTGCTGACGGCGAGAATGACGCTGACATCCTCAGCATGAACGGTGCTTCTGCTGCACTTGCCATCTCAGACATCCCGTTCGCTGGCCCAATCGGTGCCGTGCGCGTCGGTCGTGTCGATGGTGAGTTCATCGTGAACCCAACATTCGAGCAGCGCGAAGACAGTGATCTCGATCTCGTCTACGTTGGTAACAAGACCGAGGTCATCATGATCGAAGGTGCTGCTAACGAGCTTCCAGAAGCCGACTTTGTCAAAGCACTCCACTTCGCCCAAGAGAACGTTAACGTGATCGTTACCGCTATCGAAGAACTTGCTGCTAAAGTTGGCAAGCCTAAGCGCGACTACACCGTGACTGTTGCCAAGGAAGACCTGCTTGAAATCGCTTACGAAGTTGCTGGTGACCGCATCGAAGACGCCATCTACGCGCCCAACAAAGTTGAGCGTGGCAAGAAAGTCGGCGCCCTGCGCGACGAAGTAGAAGCTACTCTTAAAGAGCGTGTTCCTGAAGTATCCGCGTTCGAAATCGAACAGTGCTTTGAATACATCCAGAAGAAGGCATTCCGTATCGCTATCATGGAAAAAGGCATCCGCGCCGACGGCCGTGACATCGATACCCTCCGCGAACTCTACTCTGAGGCCGGAACTCTTCCACGTGTGCACGGATCATCGATCTTTGCTCGTGGTGAGACCCAAGCCCTCGCAACAGCCACTCTCGCCCCTGCTGATGAGTGCATGTATTACGATAACTACGCTGGTGGTGACGACAGCAAGCGATTCTTCCTGCACTACAGCTTCCCTCCATTCTCTGTGGGTGAAGCCGGCCGATTTGGCGGTATGAACCGTCGTGAAATTGGTCACGGTGCGCTCGCTGAGCGTTCTATCGAGCCAGTTATTCCATCCGTAGAGGACTTCCCATACGCCATGCGTGTGACATCTGAGGTGCTTGAGTCCAATGGTTCATCTTCCATGGCAACGGTTTGTTCCGGCACCATGGCTCTGCTTGATGCAGGTGTACCACTTATCCGCCCGGTGGGTGCAATCGCTGTTGGTCTTGTTACCGAGATGGATGAAAACGACAATATCAAGGAGCACAAGACCCTACTCGATATAATCGGCTCCGAGGACTTCTACGGCGACATGGACTTTAAAGTCTGTGGCACGAGCGAAGGTGTAACCGGCTACCAGCTTGACCTCAAGCTTCCAGGTATACCGCTCTCCATCCTTGAAGAGGCACTTGTAAAAGCAACTGATGCTCGCGCAATTGTTCTCAAAAAGATGGAAGATACCATCGCCGAGCCTGCTTCTCTTTCCGAGCATGCACCACGCATCGAATCTACCAAGATCGACCCAGAACGCATCGGTGAACTCATCGGACCAGGAGGTAAAAACATCAAAGGCATCCAGGCTGAGTCCGGTGCTGACATCAACATCGAGGACGACGGCACAGTGCACGTCTATGCTTCCAAGAAGGAAAGCCTCGACCGTGCGATGGAGATGATCAAGCAGATGTTTGCAGAAGTGGAAGTAGGAACGGTTTACACTGGTGCCATCGTATCAACTACGAACTTCGGTGCCTTCATGCAGATCATGCCCGGCAAAGACGGCCTCATCCACATCTCCGAGCTGGCCGAGGGCCGCGTCGAGAAGACTGAGGACGTTGTTAAGAAAGGCGACACCGTCACTGCCAAGTGCATCGGTGTTGATGATCGTGGACGCGTTAAGATGTCCATCCGCGCCGCAGCCCGCGAAGCAAAGCAGAACGATGCTGCTGATGCTCCCGAGCCAGCAGAAGCGTAAAGCGTGAGGCGACGAACGCTCGCGTTACCCAAATAATCAAATTACTCACCGGCGTGTCACGAAAGTGGCACGCCGTTTTTTATTACAAGCTAAATGGTTTTTTTAGAGTTTATCTAGCTGTAGCAATCGGTTTTCGCCATGCTCGTTTGTCTGCCAGATTGTGCCACTATCGACATCTATCGCACTTAGCCAGCCGCCACCATATGCGCAAGTGTCCAAGCAGATAGCGTGCCCTTGGTTGTTTGGTAAGTCGCCTTGGATGGTGTGGCCGCAAACGACAGTTTTTCCTGAGATGTGGGGTTTTTGACAGTAGAAACGTTGGTAGTAATACGTCTCCTGATCTTGTAAGTCGACGGGTGTCTCGCTAGCTATGCCGGCGTGGACGAGAATGTGATCTTCCAGCTCATGATAGAGTTCTGCCGACCGGATAAACTCCCAGTGATCCTCAGGAATGTCGTCGAAACTGCCGCCATAGGAGTCAAGAGTTTCCATGCCACCACAGAGAGCGCTAAGAAATCGTTCCCTATGATGCGGGGCTTCAAGTGCGCGAATCATCTGAATTTCATGGTTGCCCATGAGGTGGACGAGATTGTGATTTTTTCTAAATTCTAAAAGCCGCTCAATAACACCTTTTGAGTTTGGCCCTCGATCCACGTAATCGCCGAGGGTGATAACTAGATCTGTTTTGTTAGGCTGAAGAACATCCAGCATTGTCTCGAGCGACGTTAGGCACCCGTGAATATCTCCGATGGCGATACGCATGTAAAAAGGGGTAAAAAAAGCCGCCAAAGAAAATACTTCTGAAGCGGTTGGTTGTTCATTTAACAGTGGTGGCCCGACCCGGGATCGAACCAGGGACACAAGGATTTTCAATCCTCTGCTCTACCAACTGAGCTATCGGGCCTTTACTGTTGTTTTGCGATCTGCTGTGAAACAGGCGCGGGGAGGGTTTAGTGTCGAGACGCTAGATTGACAACTTTAAAATGGTGGAAAATGTGCTCATTTTTTAAAACTAGGCTGATAGCCACAAAAAAAGCACTCCGCGTAACGGAGTGCTCTATAAAATATTATTAGGAATCTCTCTGAGCGGAGTGTTAGGACTCTTTGTCCTCTGCAGGTTTTACCCTCTGGAACTTCCAGCGGATAGCATGGCGCTTGGATGCAGTGCGCTCTTTACGCTGCTTACGCTGAGTCACAGTCTCGAATGAGCGACGACGGCGCATTTCCTCAAGAATCCCTTCGGAATCGAGTAGACCTTTAAGACGCTTAAGAGCACGATCTACGGGCTCATTTTTCTGGATTTCAATACCTCTCATATGAATTTCTATTGGTTTGGGAAATGGTTAGCTGGAAATGGTTAGCTACTAGTTGCACCGCTGTGCAAGCAAGCAGGGAGGCGGACGCTAGGGATCATACTGCCAGTGGTCAAGCACGAAAGGTGCAGAAAATAAAAAGTTAACTATCGCCAGGAAGTAGCTGCTTCAAACTCGAGTAGATTGGCCGTCCTGAAACACGGCGGTTGAACAAGTATATAGCGATGCAGGCGAAGAGAATATTCGTTCCCCAAGCAGCTAGGGCGGGGGGTAGAGTGCCAGCCTCACCGAAAGTCAGAAAAAAGCTCGAGGAAAATAGCATGCCCACGCATAGAAAGAGAGCTATGGATACGCCCCCTCCCACACCTCTTCGCGAAAATACAATCCCAAGAGGTGCTGCAAGTAAGATTACCACTAAACAGATTACTGGCTGTGCGAAGCGATAGTGCCACTGCGTGAGATAGGGTCTATGATTGGCCCATTCTATGCCCTTGTGAGCACTGAGCCAGCTATTGAGCTCTGGAACACCAAGGTGCGACTGGGACAAGCCAGGTTTGACGATCTGCCATGGTGTTTCTGGCCAATCACGCACCACTACGTCACCCGACTTCATGAGCTCTGGTTTGGGCGATGCTCGTTTATCGATGATTTGTGTGCCAGTAAAAGTCCATTTTTTGTTCTCTCGCGACCACTGCGCCTGTTTTGCTCGCAAAACGGTTGTTGGGTGACCGCCACTGTTGAAGGCACTCACTGTGACATTCATGATCGTATCGGTTTTTTCAAATTGATAGGGAAAGGCTCCCACTAGCCAAACGCGTTTTGAGGTATTGTCTCGATAGAGAACAGTGCGGGCCCTGTCAGCCTCGCCACCCTTGGCCTTATCCATGATGATTTCCTTGTATCCCTCCGCTGTAGGCCCCCAGTGGTAATTGTACACAAGACATACTGTTGAGGAAAAAACCCCCGTCACTAGCAGGGGTAAAACAATTCTGAAAATACCACGGCCTGTCTGTATCATCGACACAATTTCCTGGTGTCGCGACATTTTCCCAAGGCTGTATAGCAGTGCTAATAACAGCACGTAGGGCAGCATAAAGACGATTGTCGCTGGTAGAAAGATGCCGTAATAGCTGATGGCCATCTCGATACTGTTATTGCTTTGTGAGAAATTTGACGCGTTGTTCTGTAAATCGGTGAGCAGAAGCACGGCGAGCATACCACCCATGCAGAGGGCGAAGGCTGAGAGGAAGCGGCGGGCGAGATAGCGATCGAGACTACCTGAAAAATAATACATCCACGAGGCGATGGCGGGTATCATGCAGAGTAATGCTAATAACCAAGGGCGCAATCTATGCCCTGAGATGTCAGTATCGGGAAAACCAATGATGTGCTCATCCACGGCTGCCATCTCATGAGGGATAACGTATGAGCATAGAACAACGCCCAAAATCGACAGGCCGATTGGCCATAGTAGTGATTTGATCGAAAACGTTGCAAACACATCCCTATCATGCCGAGACAGATTCAACTGGCAAGTCACAAGTGCAAGCAGGATGCATTGCATTCGTATGTTATTTCATGAAGACCACGTCTTGCGGGAGCCTTGTTCACGTGTTATCAATCGGCTCAAGACATGGGAATAGCAGATAGAGATTACCACCGAAACATGCCGCCTAAAATGCACAGTGGTATGGCGAGTCAGCCGTCACGTTTTGCGGCGGCTCCAGTAGTGAAGTGGCTGATGATCATCAATATCGCGGTGTATTTCCTAGATATGATTGTGCTTAAGTATAAGATACAAGCGTGGGGGCATTTTAGCGTGGCTACTGCAATTGAAAATTTCCAAATTTGGCGTTTTATCACATTTCAGTTTTTGCATGATACGGCAAGTTTTCACCATCTATTGGTCAACATGCTTGGTCTTTTCTTTTTTGGGCATTTTGCTGAGCGATGGTGGGGGAGTCAGAAGTTTCTAATTTATTATTTATCGACCGGCGCAGCTGGTGCTTTACTTTATGTGGTTCTTTTTTACGCGGGTTGGTTCGGCACCCAGCCAGTGCCAATAGGCTTCAACGAGATGTTGCCAGCTTCATACATTCCCTTAGTGGGGGCATCTGCGGGTATCTTTGGCATTCTGGCATGTGTTGCTATCATTGCGCCAAATCTCAAAGTATTGCTTTTTTTCATTCTTCCTATGAGTATGCGCACCTTCGCTTACATGGCGCTCGGTATAAGTGCGGTAGTTATTCTGTTTAATCTCCAGAACGCCGGTGGTGAAGCAGGTCACCTTGGCGGGGCTATTCTTGGGTTCGTCTTAATGAAGTTTCCTTTCTTGCTTAACTTTATTGGTGAGAATAATGGACGCACTCGACGAGTCGTAGATGCTCGGGTGGTGCGCGATTCCAAGATGAAGCCACGCATTGCCATCAATTTAGACGATTCTGAAATCGACCGTATTCTCGATAAAGTTAATCGCGACGGGCTGCAGAGCCTCACCGAGGAAGAACGCGACGTGCTGAAGCGTGTGGCTAATCAATAATTTGTTCAATGGATGACCAAGAAATGATCAACTGCTCAGCGCAGGAAAAGCAAATGACTCGTCTGCGTGCGATCATTCACCGACTCCGTGCGCCGGGTGGGTGCCCGTGGGATGCCGAGCAAACGCACGAAAGCCTGCTGCGAAATCTGATTGAGGAAACCTACGAGACGGTTGATGCAATTAAGCGCGGTGATTGGGAGCACCTCAAGGAAGAGCTTGGCGATCTTTTGCTGCAGGTTGTTTTTCATAGTGAATTAGCGGAGGAAGCTGGAAGGTATAATTTTGATGATGTCGCCAGTGGAGTTAGTGATAAGCTTGTTAGGCGACACCCACACGTTTATGGTGATAGCTCGGTGAATGATACTGATGGTGTGCTGAACCAGTGGGATGCGATCAAGAGGCAGGAGAAAGGAGATGAAGACGAACCCTATCTTCATAATATAGGCAAGGGGCTTCCCGCCATGCTGCGTGCTGCTAAACTTCAGAAAAAAGCCGCCAAAGTAGGCTTCGATTGGGCAGATGACGATGGCGTTGTGGATAAAATCCGTGAGGAATTGGAAGAGGTCGAGGAGGAAATTAAGTCGGGTGACAGCGACAAACTCAGTGAGGAAATCGGGGACCTATTGTTTTCAGTGGTGAACCTCGCTCGGCGTCATAAGCTCGACCCTGAGATCCTATTAGAATCTACCAACGGTAAATTTGAACAACGTTTCGCTGCGATGGATCATGCTTTGCAGTCGTTAGGGATTACGCTCGATTGCGCCACTCTGGATGAGATGGAGCTCGAGTGGCAAAGGTCAAAGTAGTAGGCGAAACTACGCGAGGTCCTCTACATTAGCATACAGAGCGCGAATATTCAGCAGAGCTTTCTCAAGTAAGCTAGATTCATCGGTCGTCAAGTTCCCTTTGGTTTTGGCAGCGAGCATTTCTAATGAGTCCAAGACGGTAGCTGCTGCTTTGAGGTTAACACTGGTTTCACCGGTGGCAGGGTTGGGGAGTTGACCAAGAAATAGTCCAGCATTTTGTGCCTGAAGGTAAACGAAGTCATTGAAGCGGGTGTCAGTTTGTTTGGTGTCACTCATTGTGTTGTTGATTGCAGATTTAGAGAATTGGTATTATCAGTTAGGGCGTTACGGTAACAATAACCGGCTTTTTGCCAAAGTATTTTCGCGCTGCTTTTTTTATGTCATCATCAGTCAATGCACGGATGACATCAGGTGTGTGCGTATGATGATC
This sequence comes from Akkermansiaceae bacterium, assembly GCA_018676385.1. GTDB lineage: Bacteria > Verrucomicrobiota > Verrucomicrobiia > Verrucomicrobiales > Akkermansiaceae > Oceaniferula. The sequence goes on along the minus strand of JABHEX010000129.1, from coordinate 4,329 downwards.
TGCAGGGAAGCCTAACAAGACATCAATTGCGCTGAGGCGTGCCATCGCTCCTGTTTTTTGTTTGCTTAGCGCATGAGATGCCAGCCAAGTGGTTTTAACATCTTTTAGTGTATTCTCAGGAATGCCTATCTCTGCGATCTTCTCAATTTCCTCTAATAAAACTGAGCGTGCGGTATCAAGCTGTTCTGGCGAGGTTCCCATGTAGAATGCAAACATACCGGTGTTGATGCCATGGAACTGAGTGGCGGATACATAGTAGGCGAGTCCAAGTTCTTCTCGGATTTTGGTGAATAGTGGCCCTGCCATGTCTGTGCAATAGTCATGGATTAGCTCAAGTGCGTGATTGTCGCATTCATGTGCGCTGGCGCCATGGAAACCAACTGTGAGAATAGCTTGCTGTTTGTCGAGTTGCTCGTGAATCTCAATCGGTTTCAAGATATCAACATCTGGAGCGGTCATGCGTTTGCCTTTTTCCATGGTGCCAAAAAACTTCTCTACATCAGTAGTCACGGCTTCCAGATCGATGTCGCCAAAAATAGCGAGCACTGAGTTTTTAGCCGTGAAATAGTTCTGATGATATGTGGCAAGTGAATTGGAGGTAAGTGCATTCAGGGATTTTTCAGTTCCCCCGTTGTTTAATCCGTAACCATTTTCACCAAAGAGGGCGGGTCTCATCTGTCGGAATGCTACCGATAGTGGATCTTGTTCTTGTTCACGTAACTCGGTAATCATCGTTTTACGTTCACGCTCAAGTGCCTCTTCAGGAAGTGATGGGTTTTGAATCAGATCGCCAACGATTTCTAGTACGACCGGTAAATCGTCACGTAAGCATGATGCTGACGTCAATGTTGTGTTATTACCACAACTGATTCCGTATGATGCGCCGAGTGAGTCCATCGTATTCGCGATGTCCTCACCCGTCCTTGTGTTCGTGCCCTTTGGTATAAGTTTGGACAGAAGAGCGTTGGTGCCACAGTTCTCTGCGGTCTCTGAAACTAACCCCGCGAGTGTTGCCATGGTAATGGAGACTGTTGGTAGGCGGTCATCTTTCATCAACACGAGGGTGAGCCCATTGTTGAGCTCACGGGTAATCATTTCGCCACGTGTCGATATGGGTTTGATATCTGTTTTGCTTATTTCTTGGTCCTCTGGGTCAAGTGAAGTTATAGTCAGTGTATCAGGGATTAGATAGGTCTCTGCGCATCGGCGCAGGTCATTTTCGCTAACGCGATTAATATAAGTTAGGTAATCACGAGTGAAATTGAGATTTCGTGTTTCCTGCCAGTTTGATGCAAGGTCTGATGCTCGTCCAGATGCAGTAGCTAGTGTGCGAATTTGGTTCACGTAGGTTATGCGTTTTGCCTTCGATAATTCATCGCTCATTTCAGCTTTTGTTAGCTGATTGATTTCTTCGAGGATTTTTGCCTGTAACGCATCAGATTTCTCAGGATCTACAATCGCTGATACTGCGAATAGCCCGGGAAGCTGAGGAGTATTCATGCACCAAGAACCAATGTGATGGCATAGACCGGACCGCTCACGGATGTTGCGATATAATCTGCTCGATCGCCCTGTGCCGAGAATCGTTGCCAGTAAGTCGAGGGCGGCAGAGTCGCGGTGCTCGAGTTCAGGGATTTGCCATGCCATGGTGAGTTTGGATGTAGGAATGGAGAATTTTTCAGTCCGTTGACGTTGCCCCATTTGGCGAGGCTCAGCTGTTACCAAAGCAGGGCGAGTGCAGGTTCTTATGATGTTTACTGTTTCTTCTTTTAAGTAATCGAGAATCTTCCCAGTATCAAAATCACCTGAAATACATATGAAGGTATTCTCCGTTGTGTAACGCTCGCGATGATACTCCTGCATATTCTCACGGGTGAGTTGATTAAAAAGATCCATGTGGCCAATCACAGGCTGTCTGCGAGCATCGATACTATAGGCCGTTGAGTAGAGTAGCCTGCCGTTACGGTCATCGGGATCGTCCATGCCCATATCGATTTCGCGCCGAATTACATTCTTCTCTTTTTCAAACTCCTCAGCTGGGAAAGAAGGTTTGAAGACCATCTCAGTTAGCACACTGAGAAAAGTTTCAACACTCTCGGCAGGACCGTCAATGTAGTAGACGGTTCGATCAAATGTAGTGTATGCATTCCATTCACCGCCAGCTGCTTGAACGGTATCTGATATTGCTTGTCCGTCGTAACGCTCAGTACCCTTGAAAACCATATGTTCTAGCAGGTGTGAGATTCCGGCGCCGAGGAAGCGGCCCTCGTGAATACTTCCAGTCTCCACCCATACTTGGGTAGAAATTACGGGTGCCTGTGGATCTGGATCAAGTAACACAGTTAGTCCGTTTTCCAGGGTGTGCACGCTGGCGCGGGTAGTAGGAAATTCCATGTGCGGAATTTGGTGGTTCTCGAGCCGATGCGCAAGAGCAGATTCAATATCTGTCAACTAAGATTTAGAAATATAGTTTCACCAAAATGTTAATTACGTGTTGCGTGAGTTGATCGCACTGATTAGATTGTTGTCGCTGCTGTGTTCGCCCGTTACTGGAATGCATGCCCAGACCGATAGACTATTACTGGGGGCGGCCCCTGTGGACTGATGTCATGCCTTTTCAGGAAGACAGATGATTGCAGGATGTCCCCAACCTGTTGAGCAAACGGAAATGTGGCTCTCGCGCCAAGGACGGCACAGCGGCAAATTCTTTTTTCTGATTTGTAGGATGATTAGCTTAAGCGACTAATAATCGTGACTACCCATCGGTAGTAATTTTAAATATGATAAAATGTCATATGTTTATCTTTTTTTTCTTGTAACAGATTTATTTTTTGACCACCTACTCCATCTAACATGTCTATGATTTCAAAAAGTAATTCCGCTGTAACGGGAAACACAGATGGCAAGAATCCCGCAGCTGTTATATCAACTGAATCGAAGGGGCGCGGCAAGCGTTATACAACTGCTCAGAAATCTGAAGTGCTCGCCTATGTGAAAGAGGTGAATGCTGACATGGGCCGTGGTGGTGCGGCTGCTGCATCTCGGAAGTTTGGGATTAGCCAGATTACTATCGGGCAGTGGATTCTAAAGAATACTGCGCCGGCCCAAAAAACGATCTCAGATAATTCTGCGCCTAAGCCTAGCAATACTGGTTTTGCAGCTAAGCTGCGTCGGCTCGCGGACATTCATGATTTGATTTCCGAAAAGAAGGCCGAGCTTGTGTCTCTTGAAAAAGAGTATGCTAGATTGAAGAAGGCTCTCTGAGTATGGATGAGATCAACCAATCGCTATCTTTCTTGCGCAGATAGCGGTTTTTTTGGCGTAAAAAACAATGTTCTAATCGTTGATTTTATGAACAATGATTCCGTGGCCAAAAATTCACCATCACAAAAGGAGGAACCTACGCTGAGTCTTGTCCTAGGTGAGCAACCATTTGCTCTGTCAGATGGTGGCTTCATCCCTCATGTAGAAGTGATCTACCAGACTTGGGGGACGTTGAATCAAGACAAGTCAAACGCGATCTTGCTAACCCATGCTCTTTCAGGGTCTCACCATGCTTCTGGGTATAATCCATCGATTCCACAGGCTGGGGGGCTATGGAGTGAAGAATTACACCAAGGATGGTGGGATGATTTTATCGGCCCGGGCAAGGCTCTGGATACGGATCAGTATTTTATTGTCAGTGCCAACTATCTTGGCGGCTGTTATGGCACTACTGGGCCGCGTAGTATCAATCCAGAAACAGGAAAAGCTTACGGTAAAGAATTCCCGCAACTTTCTGTCAGCGATCAGGTAAAGATGCAGATTGCTCTACTGGATGCTCTTGGCATTGATAAGTTACACGCATCTATAGGGCCATCTGTCGGTGGCTTAGTTACGTTGTCGTTGGCCACGCTTTACCCTGATCGAGTTAAAACTGTCATTCCAATTGCCAGTGGAATGAAGACAACGGTATTAAATCGCTTAATACTTTTCGAGCAAATCCTTGCCATAGAAAACGATCCCCACTTCAATGGTGGTAACTATTATGATGGGCCACACCCTGATTATGGTCTCGCTCTGGCGCGAATGATCTCGCACAAGACATTTGTGCATCTTGATGCTATTGAACGACGTGCACGACAGGAGGTGCGCCAAGATGATGAGTCCCTTGCATGGTATCGTGTGCAGGATACATTTCAGAGCTATATGCTGCACCAGGGTAAAAAATTTGTTAAGCGATTTGATGCGAATACCTACTTACGCATCATTGACATGTGGTCTCGCTACGATGCATGTAAAGAGGCTGGCGTATCATCCCCCAAAGAGCTTTTTCGCCCTTGTAGTGAG
>JABHEX010000128.1 GCA_018676385.1 Akkermansiaceae bacterium | reverse complement strand
TGCCCGCATCATTTAGACGATCTCGAAAGATTTCATAATTTCGGGCCTTAAGCACACCAGTAAATTTTGCGATATCACGGAAGTCAGGGGCTACCTGAAACTGCCCGGTTTCGTGACCGACCAGTGGCACTGAGACGCCACGGATAGATTCACTAAAGTCATCTAATGTCGACGGCGGGTATCCCTCGATAGGAGCTTTGGGAAAATCATAGAGTGAGAATGATCCGCGCAGCGGTTTGGCGTCCTTCTCAACCTTACCCGTCACCCAGAACTCATCACCTTGGGCTAGCGATGGCTTCCAATGCATATTGTTAGCTCCCTGAGCGTGCAGCATGCGAGGTTCGATTTTCTTAAAATGCTCAACCAGATCGAACATGCCCTGATTGCGTCCGAGCTCATTCCCAAGCGTAAACATCACAAACGATGGATGATTACCAAAATTTTGGAAAATTAACTCGGCCTCACGTTTGGCATAATCATAGAGCTCCACTTTGGACTCGGTAGTCTCTACGTCAAGTCGGTCGATGTTGTGGAACGCAGCATCCTTATTCTCCGCAGCCTTAAAACCACTACGTTTGTTAGGGAATTCTGGCTGCAAATAAACACCCAACTCATCAGCAGCCTCAAAGGCAGCACGCGGTGGGCACCAAGAGTGAAACCGAACGTGGTTAAGACCCCAGTCCTTCATAATACTAAGAATGCGCAGCCACTCGGATTTATCCATAGGGGCGTAGCCAGTGAGCGGATAATTTGCGCAGTCGAGTCGGCCTCTAAGAAAAGTCGGCATACCATTGACCAAAAGCTGATTCCGATCCGCCGTAAATTCACGCATACCGAAGTTTACCTTGGCCTGATCAGTATAGGACTTGTCTCCAGCTTTGGTCGTAAGCTGCAGCTTCATGCTCAGCATCGTCGGAGTGAACTCATCCCACAGCGGTACGTTGCCGTGATAGTCATAGATCAGCTCGGTGATCGTTTCATTCTCGGCAGCATTCACATCTGTGCTTTGCACCTTGTATAACAATGGCTTTTTCGTGTTGTAGCTCTCGCAACTCGCGTCGAGACGTCCGCTGGCCGGCTTTCCCGTAATGTTTCCAATGACCAATTTAACGCGTGCTTTTTTCGCCGCAACGTCGGGATAGATTTGCACATCCTTAATCCATACTGGATCAGTGGCACGCAACTCCAAATCACCAACCACTCCATTCCAATTCGTTTGGGTCCTCTCATCAACGGCGTGAGATGGGCCGACGGGTGGAAGTTTTGAATTATCGATGAGCAGGGTGATCGTATGTTTTCCAGGCTTCATCGAAGTAGTGACATCATAAACCTGAGGAGCACTTAAGGTATCATCCCAGCCGCAGAAATGATCACCCACCCATACGCGGGTATTTTTTGCCCGCTCCAGATGTAGTGTAATGCGTTTACCTTTCCAAGCCGCCGGAATGGTAACCTCTCGCTGATACCAAGCCGCACCTTTCCAATACCATGGTCTCGCAAGCCGATCTGTCGGTCTCTCATCTCTTTGTATACCTTTCTTATTCTCATCAGTCGTGCCGGGAAGTTGAATCGAGTCATTCAGCTTGCGCCCATACCACTGCTCTTTCACACCGACTTTTCCCGCATCAAGCTGGAAACGCCATGCCCCATGCAATGAGAGGGTGGCTGTATCTGCTGTTAGGAACCCAGTAAGAAAAAACGTGAGCAGCACGGAAATGGAGAATTGAATGGATATATAAAGTTTCATGTGAACTTAATTGAGGTAGTTGCCAACACCGAAGGCGCTCACCTTGGGGTGGGGATCATGTCTCACCCTGATGGACAGGGTCAAGAAGCGAAAGAGGCATCTAGAACTCATTTGAGTTTTACACGCTCAAACTCATCAACTTGGCACTTGAAAATTGGTTCTTCAGGATTAAAAGACATGCATGAATTGCCATGGCCCGCGGATGAAAATGGATCCTGCCCTGCACACAGAGCGGAAGCCAGACTGGATTAAAGTACGACTTCCAAACGATCCTAAATTCTGGTCAACCAAATCCATGGTGTCAGATCTTAATCTGGTGACCGTCTGCGAGGAAGCTCAGTGCCCAAATCGCTGGGAATGCTGGAGTCATGGCACAGCAACATTCATGATTGCAGGGGAAAAGTGCACCCGTGCCTGCGGCTTCTGTGCAGTCAAAACAGCGCGGCCCGATGCCCTAGAGGCCGACGAGCCACAACGCGTCGCCGAGGCAACCAAACGTATGGATCTAAGTCACGTAGTAATCACTGCCGTGGCGCGTGATGATCTGCGCGACGGTGGAGCCGAACACTTCAAAAATGTCATCGAGGAAGTTCGCAGGGTGAACCAAGGCATTATCATCGAAGTTCTGACACCCGATTTTAACGATAAAGATTTTGCCCTCGAAATGTGCATGTCCGCGCGCCCTCATATCTTTAACCACAATCTAGAAACCGTCGAACGCCTCACGCCTCTTGTGCGTAGTCGCGCCAAATACGAAAGATCACTCAGCGTATTAAAAAAAGCCAAGGCAATCGCCGGTGGTAAAGTCGTAACCAAAAGCGGACTGATGCTCGGACTCGGAGAAAAAGAGGATGAGCTTCTCAAGGCAATGGATGATTTGTTAGATCACGATGTTACTGTGCTCACACTCGGGCAATACCTGCGCCCCACCCCACGCCACCTGCCAGTGGTCGACTACATCAAACCCGAGAAATTTGACGAATACAAACAGGTCGCCCTGAAAAAAGGCTTCCGCCACGTGGCTAGTGGCCCGCTTGTAAGAAGCTCATACCACGCTGCCGATTTCCGCCCTGAGCTTGATCTCATTGAGGATATTGAGAAAGAAGCCTCAGAAATGCATTGAAAAAAACGCGTGTCTCTCGACACGCGCTTGAAAAGCATCAAAGGTAAAAGCACACAGATTT
>JABHEX010000127.1 GCA_018676385.1 Akkermansiaceae bacterium | reverse complement strand
TCCCTTTTTATTATGTGCAGATCGCACCCTTTCAATATAAAAAGCACTGGTCAGATTGGATATCTTACGAATTGCGTGAGGCTCAGTTAATGACACTTTCAGTGCCTTCAACGGGGATGGCTGTCACTATGGATATTGGTGAGGTCGAGGATATACATCCCAAAAACAAGCTTGATGTCGGCAAACGATTATCCCTCTGGGCATTGGCCAAGGACTATGGACAAAAGGATCTGGTGTATTCCGGACCAATCTACAAAAGCATGAAAGTCGAAGGTGGAAAGATCCGGCTGTCGTTTGATCATACGGGGTCGGGTCTCGTTGCCAAAGACGGCATGTTAACCAACTTCACCATCGCAGGAGCGGATAAGAAATCTGTCCCGGCCAAAGCACTCATCGATAAGGACAGCATCGTTGTTTCAAGCGACAAGGTGAAGGAACCCATCGCTGTTAGGTATGCGTTTGATAACGCCGGCATTCCTAGCCTGTTTAACAAGGAAGGTCTACCTGCATCGTCCTTCAGAACCGACGGCTAGTGCTCTATTTTGTGACGGGCCTGTCGTTTGCTCATCACCCAACGCGGCCTTATCTCTGGACACCCCATTTGATCAACTCTACAAGTTTCCCAATGAAAGAACTCAACAACATGCTGGGCGTGATAATTGTGATATTCACTGTGATGCCTCTTACCAGCCGGGCACAGACCGGCAACGAGGTTGTCTTCACGCTGGGCAAACCATTCGTGGACAACGCGATCTTCCAACAGCAGATGGAAGTCCCCGTCTGGGGCACCGCCAAGCCCGGGACCAAGGTGCGGGTGATGTTGGCAGAGCACATCGGCACGGCAGTAACCAAACCTAACGGAACATGGCGGCTGAAGCTGCCGGCGATGAAAGCCGACAAGCTCACGTCGGTCAACACCGCCCCCAAGGGTCGACCCATGACGGTTGTTACCACGTTGGGAAAATCGACGCAAACGCTCGAAATCAAAAACACACTCATCGGTGAGGTCTGGCTTTGCTCGGGTCAGTCTAACATGGCAGGCCCGCTCAAGATGGGACCATGGCCACCAAAGACGATTCAGAACGCGAACTACCCTGCCCTGCGCCAGTGGCGTGACGACAAATGGATCATCTGCACGCCTGAGACGTCACGGGTGTTCTCACGTGTCGCCTTCTGTTTTGCCCGCAAGATTCAGTCCGAGCAAAAAGTCCCGTTCGCCCTGCTCATGGCGGCGACCGGTGGCTCGCCAATCGAGGCGTGGATGCGCGAGGTTCCCGAGGAACTGCAGACCGAGAAATACAAACAGGGTAAGAAGCGGAGCACGCGAAAGACCAACTACCAGACAAAGATCATGCCTGTGATCGGATACGCGATCCGCGGGGCACTGTGGTATCAGGGCGAGGCGAACCACACCGAAGGGCGCGAGTATTTCCTGAAAATGAAATCGATGATCACCGACTGGCGCACGTCGTGGGGTCAGGGCGAGTTCCCCTTTTACTTCGTCCAGATCGCAAGCATCGGACAGTCGTCGGAAGACAAACCTGAGATGTGTGATGGCAGGGCGAAGATCCGCAACGCACAACTCGAGGCGATGACTCTCAACAACACCGGCATGGCTGTGACCATCGACATCGGCGCGGTGAAAGAGCACCCGGTGAACAAGTACGACGTCGGACTGCGACTGGCACGCTGGGCAAGACACCACCAGTATGGCGAAAAAGAACTCGTTCCCAGCGGCCCGATTTACAAGAGCCACAAGGTTGAGGGCACAAAAATCCGCGTGAGTTTCAACTACGTCGGCGCCGGGCTGATGCTGGCTAACAAAAAAGGCTACGAGCCAGCAAAACCGACACCCGGAGCCAAGATGCCTTGGCTATCAATTCAGGACAAGAACGGTACGTGGCACTGGGCTGAGGGGGAAATCGAGGGCGCGGATCTGGTCGTCTGGAGCGACAAGGTCAAAGCACCCGTCGCGGTGCGCTATGCCTACACCCAGTATCCGACCGGGAGCAACCTGTATAACAAAGACGGCCTCCCCGCCTCGCCATTCAGCACGAGCGGTTACTAGCTCCGAGCAGAGTGCCGGGAACCTGCAGGACGAACGGCTGCGCGGTTTCTGTTAAGGAGAGTGGACAATCCTGTCCACAGTGGATGATGTGTTTCAACTTTGGTAGGGTCACCTCGCCGAGGTGACCGTTTTGATAAAGCGGTCGTCTCGGCGAGACGACCCTACCGAAACAAGGCACGACTTATTTCTTTTCCAGTTTCAGATTAGCTTCGGCAAACGCCTGGCCAATCAGCGCCATGGTCTTGGCGCAACCGAGGTAGTGGTAACCGGCATTTGAGGCACCACGTTTCCACGTGGCTTCGTCGGCAGGGGTGATCAACTTAGCCCGATACTCCTTGAGGTAAGCTTGTTGCTGTTCTTTGGTCATGTTGCCATCCTTGTTAGCGTGGTCTTTGTGTTTTGACTTCAAGAAGTATCCCATCTGTCTGACCTTTCCGTGCTTGGCTTCAATATCACCGAGCGGTTTATCCCAATAGGATGCTGTTTCCACGGCAAGCACATTGCCCTTGAACTCGGGCAGTGCTGCGGGAGCGGCCATGGCTTGCCTGAAATAGTTCGGTTTGTCCTGCACACCACCCACACCCATCACGCCGATGACAAACGGCATTTTTGGTGCGTCAAATTCCTTGCGCACGTCCCGGATGAAATGCGCTAACAGATCCGAGTAGAGACCATAGCGCCCCGGTTTATCGGGATGAGGGTATTCGTGACTGGCGACCATATCATTCCATCCTTGGAACCAGACAAAACCCGCGAGCTCATAGCCCTGCTTGGGGTCGTAGTCCGGGTAGACCTGCTTGATGTCAGCCAAGACCTTCTTCACGTGCTCCGCCATCAATCGGTAGTAATGCCCGGTGGCCGCTTTTTTATCGACCTTCCATTTTGCAAAATCCTTGGGGATTCCGTGACCTTCCTGCTTCGGGTAGTTTTTCAACTGCCACTCGTTCAGCTTGTATGGCCCGGCACTGGGTGGTCGGAAGTCGGTATGCAAGCTCTTGCCACCCCATGCCGTCTTGATGATCAGGACCGGGCCGTCGTGCTTCTTTTCCATCGTCAGCCCAAAGGTGAACTCCGGACCAATTTTTGAACCGTCCGCACCAAAACCAGTCGTCAGCTTACCCTTCTTGGACATAGCAATCATGGGTTTCCCCCACCCTCCTCTGCCAGTTAAATAACTGATATAGACGTCCTGGCAGACTCGTGGCTTCCCTTGTTTATCGCGCATCTCTTTCAGTAGCGGAGCGGTGGCGGGATCATCACCCATGTAGTCAAATGTCTCAACCTTGGCATGCCCCTCCATATTCGACTGCCCTGCCAGAATGTAGATTTTAAGTGGCTTGGCCTCCACGGATGGTTGCAGGGAAAATCCTGCAATCGTTAGGGCGGCTAGGGTGATTCCTATTTTTCGATGTGTTATGATCATGGGTTGTATTCTGGAATCGAGGTTAGAAAATTACCACACGATTCCCCGATTTTTTTCATCTATCAAAAAAATCCCACTAGGATGTCGTGATTTTGTAGTTTCATACGATATCCTTATGAACAGATAAAATTCTACACGTGCTCAATGAATCAGACATCGTGAGGTCACTCCTCAAGAACAGGCTCAAGATCCTGTCCTACTTGGATTCAATTCTTAGCGATTTCCATCTCGCGGAGGATTGTTATCAGGATGTCTGCGCCGCCGCGGTGGCCAAAGTCGATTATTACGAGGACGCCACCCATGTGCTGCGGTGGAGCTTGAGAACGGGACGCAACAAGGCCATCGACTTGTTACGGCGACGGGACAGGCAACCATGTGGGCTTGATGACGGAGCTCTTGAGGCACTGGAAGGGCAATGGCTGGCAGAATCGTCGCACCCGTCGGAATCCGATTCAGATCGGATCCACGCTCTGAAAGGCTGCCTTGGTGAACTAACCGACAACAACCGGAAAATTATCACACTCCGCTATCATGAGGATCTCAAGTCCGGGCGGATTGCGGAACTTCTGGGAAGAAAAGTGGAGCTTAGCCGCTTTAAGTTGCTTGTTGTAACGAAAACACACACCGGCTTCCTGCAAAGTCAACTAGCGGCTCTCGATCAGAAACTGGCCAAGACGATGGAACTGGCCTCATGGAATACACTGGCGGACGCAGGAAAGGCCGATTACAAAAAGGATCTGAATGCTGTAAGACTGAATTATTCCGAAGAGGCAGCATCCTTGACTGTCACGATCGAGGGGAACCGGAAGTTCGTCGAAGGCATCAAGTCGCTTCCGAACAAGATGAAGGAAACCAAGTAAACGTTCATTGGAGTAGCGAATCGAGAGCACTAGGGCCATTGATAACGCAGCAACTAACAGTAGAACATTTTGATTCTAATATTTCTTTTTTCGGCCTATCGGCCTTCATGACTTGGGCGGGAACGTGCTTTAATGGTGTGAGGACTCGGATGAACCATCTTCGTCGTCCCGTGTGGCGCGGGGTGGTTCCTGGGGCTGCCTCCTTCGCGACTACCTGTTGTCGTCGTTCCGCTACTACCACAGCCCAACGAGCCGTAAAAGCGTCGTGGGTGATTGTGTGGCGTCAGTTTGTGACCGGCATGATCGTCGCGATGCAAAGTCCGGCGTTACAATCTGATCATCAAACTATAATAGCAGTCAGACATCATCGATAGTTAACTTACTCCGTCAACAAGACAACTAACAACTAACAACTAAACTAATTATGAAAACTATAACAAAACGAAACACTATGACAACATCAGCAAAAACTTACATCACGTTAGCCGTCGCTCTAGCCGCCATATTCACTGCCAGTTGCACACGCGAACCGAACAAGAAGGACGGAGTCGTGCGACTGGAAACAGCGGTCGGCACCATTGCGGTTCCACCCGGCTCTTATGAAACACTCAAGGAGAAGATAAGGGGCGATATTAACAGTCGGTCTTATTCAAAAGCAAATGACATGCAAAATGTGACACTGACTGGCAGCGAGAGCAATTTAGCTGTTTTCGAAACAGGAACGACACCCGGGACGGCCAATCTGCGCATCAAGGGTTCTAAGGAATTCGTCGACAAGATCATCACACAAGCCGAGCGTATCACTGGATCCAGTGCGACCCTGACGCGCCTCACCCTTGTTTCCGAGACGATCACATATGCTGGGTTCCAGGAAAGTCATGTGGCAGTCCTCGAAAAGGAACTGGCCAAGACGATGTCTGCCACCGGCAGATCCAAGTCCTCATTTAACCATGCGGTCACCATCAAGTGTTCCTTCGAAAAGGAACTTCATGATGTGCGGTTCAAGTATTCTGGAAAAAACACTTCGCTGAATATCACAATCGAGGGTGATCAGGAGTTTGTGGACGCCGTCAAGGCGCTTGTTAGCAAGACCATGAATGCGGCAGACTAAGAAAAGACAGGCAAAAAATTCGCATCCCTACTCTTAAAATTTTTTTAAGGATAGGGATGTTCTTGTTTTATAATAATGGAGGTTTTGGTAAATGCACTCAGCCGTCGATCTCGAATGTCCGCTGGAACGAACAGCTCATAGTGAATCGGATCGCGCGCTGGGCGAAAAACATCAGCCACCGCAACCAAGACATCCGGTAGACGAGGCTCCAGACAGAGTTTATTGAGTGCGGCACGGTAGAGCCGGTGCCGGAGTAATAGTAGACGGAGCGTGACTCCAGCTATTTTATACCATTCTCCCAGTAAAATGGTTTTACTTCTTCTTACGTTTACCCGGCAGTGGGTAGATCTTAGTGCGGTGGGCTTGTTTTTCCCAGAGCTCTGCTAGCTCGGCGGTGAGCTTCGGTTGTTTTTCCGCCAGGTTATTGAGTTCGCTGCGGTCTTTGTCGATGTCGTAGAGTTCCCACGACTTCTTGTATCCAAGCCGAACGAGTTTCCAGTTTCCTTTGCGGATCGCGGCTTTGCCGTAGTGCTCGAAGAGTAGGGCGCGGTCGGGCTTTTCATCCTTGGAAAAACTCGGTGCTAAGCTCAGTCCTTCCATCGGCTGGATGTCACGGCCTTGGTATTTTTTCGGGTAAGTGGCGCCGGATAGCTCGACGCAGGTTGCCATGATGTCGATCAGGTGACCGGGTCGGTGACGGAGTTCGTTTTTTGCAGCAATTCCCATCGGCCAGTGGGCAATGAGCGGAGTAGATATGCCGCCCTCGTGGTTGCGGGATTTATACTCGCGGAATGGCGTGTTAGAAACGGTTGCCCAGTTGCGTCCGTAAGCGATGTAGGTGGCTGATGGTCCGGGCATGACATCAGGGCCTGTCAGCACGGGTTTGCCGGCACGGGTGTGGAATGGAACCATCTGGGTTTGCAGCTCATCCTTGCCGTATGGCTTGCGGGGTTTGGCGGCATCTTTACGAGGGCTTCTCCCCCGCCCTTCCGAGCAACCACCATTGTCCTGAAAGTAAAGAATGAGGGTATTGTCGAGCTGACCGTTAGATTTCAATGCCTGCACGATCTTACCGATTCCCTGGTCCATACTATCAACCATGGCGGCGTAAACTTCCATGCAGCGCAGTTCCCAGGCGCGCTTCTCTTCGGGGAAAGCTGCCCATGCCTGAGGTAATGGTGCCATCGGCCAGTCTTCGATGACGCCGAGTTTTTTCATTTTCTCGTAGCGGGCCTTCTGGATCACCTCATAGCCGGCGTCGTATTTCCCTTTGTATTTTTCAATATCCTTCGGCAGCGCATGCATCGGCCAGTGGGCAGCGGTGTAGGAGACATACATGAAAAAGGGAGAACCTTTCTCGTGCTCGTTGATGTATTTCACTGCGTTATCACTGATGGCATCAGTGTAGTAGTATTGCTTCGGTTTGTATTCCCGATCGTTATCGGGCGTGATTGCCTTTTCGTCCCGGGTGAGCGTCCAAGGATCAAAGAGGCTTCCCGCACCGATGATGGTGCCGTAGAAACGGTCAAACCCACGTTGACGCGGCCAGTTCGATTTATCGCCGTCGGGTTTGAGCTGTTTGGTGACATGCCATTTTCCGGACATGTAGGTTCGGTAGCCTGCAGTCTTGAGACACTCCGCTAGAGTGACCGCATTGCGACTCAGGTCGCCGCGATATCCCGGCTGATGTCCATCGCTGGTCATTTGCCCAACCCCTGCCTGATGGGCATAGAGACCGCTCAAGAGGGATGCCCGCGTAGGACAGCAGCGTGCGGTGTTGTAGAAGCGAGTGTAGCGGAGTCCGTTCGCAGCGAGTTTGTCCAGATTGGGAGTTTCGATTTCACTCCCGTAGCAGCCGATGTCTGAATACCCCATGTCATCGGACATAATCACAATGATGTTAGGCCGGGGCGCAGCCGAAGCAACAACGCCCATAGCCACCAAGGTCATGGATAAAATTCCTACGGCATTTATTTTCTTATATTTTCTTATCATGTCGTGTGTGAAGTGCTAGATGAATAGGTAACGAAGAAACAGTCTGCATTTCTTACAAATAATCATGAACCCGATCAATCTTATATATCTGGTTGCCGTTACAACGGTCGCTATCGCCACTCCAGTGACCTCGGCCACCCGTCCAGCGGGAGAAAAACCTAACATTGTTCTTATCATGGCGGATGATGTCAGCTGGGAGGCATTTGGTTGTTATGGTGCTGAGGATTACAAGACCCCGAACCTTGACCGACTCGCAGCAAGTGGGATTCGTTTCACCCATTGTTACTCCACGCCGATCTGCACACCGAGTCGGGTAAAATTAATGACGGGGCAATACAATTTCCGCAACTACACCCACTTCGGTTACCTCAACCCAAAAGACAAAACCTTCGGTCACATGCTTAAGGCGGCGGGATATAAAACCGCGATCGCGGGTAAATGGCAACTCAATGGTCTCTACAACAAACTCCCGGGTCACGACGACCCGACACGACCGCAGAAGGCAGGCTTCGATGAGTCGTTACTCTGGCAAGTGACCACTGGCAAGAGCATCAAAGTGGGCGGAGGTGAACGGTTCTGGAGTCCTCCGTTAGAAAAAAATGGCAAGTTCATTAGTATGGAGAAGAACAAAGGTAAATACGGCCCCGACCTGATGTGTGATTTCCTCTGCGACTTCATGGAGCGGAATAAGGACGAGCCGTTTTTCGCCTACTACCCGATGGTTCTCGTTCACGATCCCTTTGTGCCCACCCCCGACACCATCGGCGACGCGCCGCGCACGCAGGAAGCTAACAAGGGCAACCGCAACAATCCGGTCGCTCAGAAAAAAAACTTCGTCGCGATGGTTCAGTATGCCGACAAATTGGTCGGACAGCTTGAAAAGAAAATCAAGGACCTCGGGCTTGCGGAGAATACCATCATCCTGTTCACCGCTGATAACGGCACCCACACCCGAATCACCTCACGCTGGAACGGGCAAGACATCTCCGGCGGCAAAGGTGGCATGACCGACATGGGCACACACGTTCCATTGATTGCCTCCTGGCCGGGAACGATGCCTAAGGGAAAGGTCTACGACGACCTGATCGACTTCACCGATTTCTACACCACCTTTGCCGAAGCGGCGGGTGGCAAGATGGGTGATGACGATCCTGTTGATGGTCGGAGTTTTCTACCACGCCTCCGTGGTGAAGCGGGCAATCCACGCGACTGGGTGCTTTGCCATTACCAGCCCTACTGGAATAAGACTCCCGGTCAGTTTGCCCGCACCCAACAATTCAAACTCTACCGCGACGGACGATTTTATGAAGTTCCTAACGACCTAAAGGAGTTAAACAATCTTGGCAATACAGATACCGGCAAGAATGTCCGGCAGCAGCTTCAGAAGCTTCTTAAGCAATGCCCACCCGCTCCTAAAGAAAAGGCGGGAAGCAGGGTCAAAGAGCGCCCTACCTACCCCAAATGGATCGATCTGGTGGATTAGTGCAATTAGCCCGATTACTCATGGCGGATTACGTTCAACTAGTGGTTAGAAACAACTCGTGGTTTTAGTGAACTAATATTCCACCCTCCTATGATAAAACCGTCATACCCAGTAACACGCCAAGACCTGTGACAAACTGTCGGGATAGTTTATATTGCTCAATCACAGCTTAAGTATTGTTAGCTTGTTTTCCATCCACGGGCTATTTGCCGGCAATCTCTATGATCCACTTGAGCATGGAGTCGATATACTCTTCCTTGGTTCTATTGATTGAGGGTTTGCCGTTGAGCATGGCCGGGCCGTGCTTACCGCCTTTGACGAGGACAAGCTTGGTGGCGACGCCGTGTTTCTTGCAGGCTTCATGGTAGCGTTCTGAGTTTTCCGGTTTGACGGCATTGTCGGCGGTGCCGTGGGCCAGGAATGCCGGCGGGGTGTTCTTGTCGATTTGCTCGTCGTTAGATAATTTGGCAATCAGATCATCAGCAGGGCTAGCACCCAGCAAATTGCGCCGGCTTCCGGCGTGAGTCAGCTCTTCCCTCATGGAAATGACTGGGTAGATCAAGCAGCTAAAGTCAGGTCGCGCGCTGACTTTGTCGATGGCATCAATCGGTTTGTAACCGAATGGCTTATCATAGTGCACGCTCAGCGTTGCCGCCTCGTGGCCGCCAGCGGAGAATCCCATCGCTCCGATTTTATTGGGTTCGATTCCGAATTCCTTAGCCTGACTACGGACGATTCTCATCGCACGTTGTGCATCCCACAGCGGCACCGGATGATTGAACGGGCTGCAGCGGTAGCTGACCATAAAGACCGCGATGCCGTTGTCGTTGAGGAACTTCTTCACGGATAAGCCTTCCGATCCAATACAGACAGCTCCATAGCCGCCACCGCAGTAGATCACCATCGCGACGCCCGTGTTCTTTTCTTTGGTAGGTAAATACACATCCATGATGGGCACTCGAATGTTTCTGCGGTTCTTACTAACAGGTTGCTGATTCCCCTGCTTGATTGCCGTCGCGACGGCCTGTGCTTTTTCCGCATCACCTTCCTTGGCTCCCGGTGGTGTGCCCGGCCAGAGTGGGATCGTCCCAACGTAGGTGTCGGCGGCAAAAATATTTAATGTGGCGCAGAGGAAGAGAAGAGTCAGCCGTCGGGTCATTTTCATCGTTGTTTATTTAGGACTAAAATGATTTTTACGGGACGATCACGAAGTCGTAAAGCTCAACTATATCTTAGCGACAATTTACAATCCAATCGAGAACGATGTCAGCGTCTACTCCGAGCGATAAAAAATCCCTACTCCCCCGACATCGAGGAGTAGGGTGTCATTGAAATTGCTGCTAGTTAGCGGGTAAACACGTAACCTTTTGATTCAGCTTGAGTCCGGATGGCTTTGACTAGTGCATCACCGAGAACGACAGAACCCTTGGCAGGATTCTTCTGCGATTGGCTCATCTTCGACTCCAAGAAGCTGTGCCGCTTAGTGATCAGCTCTGCCATCTGTCTTCTTACGGACTGGCGCTGGCTTGCCTTCATCTCAATGTAATCACCTCGCTCTTTAGGCGTAAGATTTTTGATTATCTCAGGCATTTTTTCTTTAGGCATCGTGGTGATATCAATCTTTCCGTGGGCGATAGCATCCACAAGATCGTTGTGCACATGATGGTAGAGGTGGCCGACCTTGGCAGACATCCTCGCTGCGAAAGCGTGATCGGACATTTTCTGGGCATTGGCGTCCTGTATCTGTTGGTTTTTTGCTGCCTCTTGCGAACCGTCTCCATACCAGACAAATGTTTTATTCATCTTCAGGTTGAGACCACGCATTTTCTGATCATAAGGAGTCACCATCTGAGGCAAATGGTGATTGTGGTCGATTTTAGCAAACAGGCCACCGGATAGCCTCGCGGCCGAATCCCATTGCTCGGACTCTTTTTTGTTACCGCAAAAGATCGTATTTACGCTGACCGACTTCGAACTTATGTGTGAAAGCAATTCTCCATATGATATCTTGCCTCGATCAAACGATTCGTTACCCGCGATAAAGATCGCCTTGTAAACATCCGGGCTGTTGCTCCACCCGAGGTCATTGAGTGCAGCACCGATAACCTGACCACAGTATTCATATGCCCCACCTGTTTTCAGGGAGAACAGCGCTGCTGAAACCTCGTCGAGGTTGTCGGTAAAGTCCAGCACTTGCCGTAAGCGACCCTCGTGGGCAGGGATACCTATAGCACCGTATTGATAGATTCCGATATGCAGTGCTACGCCAGTTCCATTTCGCTCCGCTTTGCTGAGTTCCGAAACAACATTCCAAAGTTGGCAGCGTGCCTGATCAATGAGACCACTCATGGAGCCACTCGTATCGAGCAGCAGGGCGACCTGCACCAACTCCTTCTCTGTGATGGCTGTCGATTGAGATGCGGCTTTGCTGGCCTTGGGCATTTTGATGTTGACGGGCTCAGCGCCCACGGACGAGGCAAGCAGCATAGGCAGCAATAGGCTAAGTGAGGGATATTTCCAACTGTGTTTCATTTTTATGATGGGTTTATTGTTTTGTTTGATGGCAAATGGATTTTCTAAATGCCTTACACTACAACATTCGCCCATCATGCGCATTTGGATTCAAAAAAATCACAATTTAAAATCACAACCTAATGCCACCGCTCCGATGTGATCAATAGATTCGATAAACCCTAACCCATGTTGACAATAAAAAGAATAAAATCGTGAAACTCATCTTCTGCTTCACAGTGACTTTTCCTACTCTCCCAATGGCTGATAAAACTCGACCTCCCAAAGCCGGGAAAGGTTGTGTGGGGCGCCGGTGATAACGAAGCGGAGGTGCTTCGTTTTCACGGGCGTGAAGGTGGATGCCCAGACGGGGTTCTCATTTTTCTCAACTCCGGGGAGAGCATCTTTCCAGGTTTTTCCGTCGTCGATGGAATACTGAATTTTGAAATCACTGATGGGGTCGAGCACGCGGGCGCCGTTGAATCGGCCTGAGATCATGCGTGTGGCACCGAGCTCGACCGGGGTTTCCCAGCGGTATTCGATGATGTGAGGCATTGCCCCCTTCCCTATCCAGCGGGCGCTGTTGTCCTCGATCTTGCCGTTGCCGTCGTTGAGCAGGACGGTGCGATCGACATCGCCGGCTTTCACGGGACGGTTGGTGGTCAGCTTGGCGGTGCGTGCGAAATTCTTGCCTGCACGTCCGAGCCATTTCGGTTGGGTCAGGTTGACTTGGCGCAGGCTTTTGCCGTGTTCACCTTGGTTTGAGTATGGGATGGTGGAGCCATCAACCTTGCCGACGCCCTTGCGCATGCGCTTCTGCAGATCGCTGAGGTGTTTTTGATAAACACCACGTGGGTTGGTATCGAATTCCTTGCAGACGCTGGCTGCCATACCGACGATTTCGCCCTGGGTGCCACAGCTGCGCATCACGCGCACGGCGCCGAGCGCATCGTGGGTCACGCTGATACACCGACCGGCCATAAAGAGGTTGTCGATGTTCCGGGAGTAGAGGCAACGGTAAGGGACCCAAAACGGGCGGTTCTCCTTGAAGGCGGGAAAGTAGCCGTGTTTGGCATCGGAGATGAAGGCATCACCTTCGAACCCTTTGTTATACTTCGGGCTGGCGACATGAAGGTCGTTATCCCAGCCGGTGGGTGCCGCGCCGTCGGGGAATTGCTTGTCCTCGTTGAGATGTTTCACGTTGAGGATGACATCACCCATGAGCCGACGGGACTCGCGTTTCCCGAGGATGTAGGCCGACCAGTTGAGCTGATGATTTGGCAGCACCTTATCGACGTTTTTCAGGGCATCCCAGGCACCATACATGGCGCGGAAATTCCAGTCGCGCACGTACTCCATTTCCGTGATCGGATCGCGGTCGAACCCGCTTTCCCAATACCAGCCGCCGAGCTTGTTTGGATCCGGTTTGATTTTACTGCGACCGGGAAACGGCTTATCAGAGAGATCGAGTGCCCATGGGGTGCGGGGAAACTTCACCACTTCAGCAGACTTTGTCGTGCCGGTATTGATCGGATTCGTGTCCTTGCATTCGCAGACGTTCCAGAGGTTGCACGGGCCCATCTTGTTTTTCTCCTGCATATCAAAATCAGCCCCAGCGAGGGCACCGATGCAGGCGTCGCCTGTGCAGTCGGCAAACCATTTTCCGCCGATACGGACGCGTCTTCCGGTGCGGGTTTCGGTGGCGAGCACGGCTTTGATTTTTTTACCATCCATCTCCACACCGTTACCCCGGTGTTCAAGAAAGAGGGTGATGT
>JABHEX010000126.1 GCA_018676385.1 Akkermansiaceae bacterium | reverse complement strand
TCCTGTTCCATGCTGTCGCGATGACGCACGGTGACAGTGTTGGTTAAATCTTCATCATTCGGACCTTTCTCACCAAGAGTTTCGAAATCGATAGCAATACAGAATGGCGTTCCTACCTCATCTTGGCGGCGGTATCGGCGGCCGATGGCAGCTGTTTCATCATAGAAGACATTCATGTGTGGTTGGAGAAGCTGCTTCACTTCTTTAGCTTTTTCGACAAGTTCAGGCTTGTTTTTTAGCAAGGGTAAGATGGCCACTTTGATTGGAGCGATGCAGGGTTTGAAACGCATTACGGTGCGCTCGTCTTTTTTCCCGCCCTCTTTTGTGAGATCTTCGACGTCGTAGGCCTCACAGAGAACAGCGAGGATCGTGCGGTCACAACCAGCAGAGGGCTCAACCACATGAGGGATGAAGCGTTCTTTGGTTTCGGCATCGTAATATTCGAGGTTTTTTCCTGAGTGTTCTTGGTGTTTGCTAACATCGTAGGCGCCGCGGTATGCAACGCCTTCTAGCTCTTGTTGGCCGAATGGGAAGTCATACTCGATGTCGTAGGTTTTCTCAGAGTAATGAGCGCGCTCGCCATCTGGGATATCTAACACGTGTAATTTTTCGCGAGGCACGCCAATTTCAGTATAGAATTCTAGGCGTTTTTCAAGCCACTCCTCTGTCAGGCGCAGACCATCTTCGGGTCTACAGAAGTACTCGATTTCCATTTGTTCAAATTCACGAGAGCGAAATGTGTAGTTGCGAGGATTGATTTCATTACGAAAAGCCTTACCGATTTGGGCTATACCAAAAGGAAGTTTGAGGCGCGTTGAATCCAACACGTTTTTGTACTGTACGAAAATTGTCTGGGCTGTTTCTGGGCGCAGGTAGGCAACAGCATTAGGGTCGTCGTCGTCCGCAGATGCTCCCATTTTGGTTTGGAACATCAAGTTGAATTCTTTGGGTTCAGTGAGTTCACAATTCTTGTCTTCGCCCTTGGGGAGTTGGGCTTTTTTGTTGCAGCTCGGAATGTCCTCCATCTGGTCAGCGCGGAAACGTTTTTTACAGACTTTGCAGTCGACCATTGGGTCAGAAAACCCGCCAACATGGCCAGATGCTGTAAGTATGGCTTGGTGGGTTAGGATAGATCCATCCATGCCGACGATTTCATCGCGTTCGAGCACGTTTTTACGCCACCAGAAGTCTTTGATATTACGTTTTAGTTCTGTTCCTAGTGGGCCGTAGTCCCAGCAGCCGTTCAATCCACCGTAGAGTTCTCCGGATTGAAAGATGAACCCTTTACCCTTGCAGAGGGAAACAAGCTTTTCCATACGATCTGTATCAGTCTGATCTTTGTTGGCCATGGCGAGATGTGGTATAAGAACTAAGAACTAAGAGTCAAGACTTTCAGGTTGTCAGATAGGGCATCCGGAGTGATGCTCTCGATGTGGCAGATGCGCTTACAGTAACTCGGTTGGTCAGGCGAATGAAAAACCTTCTCGAGATCGAGATAGGAGATGTATGGGTTGAGGGAGAGATTAGCAACCTTCGCACGCAGGCAAGCGGGCACTGTTACTTTACTCTGAAAGATGAGGGAGCACACATCTCCTGTGTCCTCTTCCGTGGGAATGCTGTGCGTGCCAAAGCGCAACCAGAGAATGGCATGCAGGCACGGCTGTTTGGTGAGGTTTCTATTTACGAGGCGCGCGGGCAAATGCAGCTCATTGTAAAGCAGCTAGAGGACGCTGGTCTGGGTGATTTACAGGCACGGTTTGAGGCGTTGAAACGCAAACTTAATTCCGAAGGTCTGTTTGACCCTGCGCTCAAAATGGCGTTGCCTAAATTCCCTAGGGTGATTGGGCTGGTAACCTCACCAACGGGTGCTGCGTTGCAGGATATGCTCAATATATTAAATCGTCGGGCACCATGGGTGCAGCCGGTTCTTTATCCGGTAACAGTCCAAGGCAAGGGCGCCGAGCATTCTATTGCTGAGGCTCTCTACCAGTTGAGTGATCCATCAAAATACAATCTTCCTCACGTGGATGTAATTATTGTTGGTCGAGGTGGGGGCTCGCTCGAAGACCTATGGAATTTTAATGAAGAAGTAGTCGCTCGTGCCATTTATGATTGCTCGATTCCTGTTGTATCTGCAGTTGGCCACGAAATTGATTTTACGATTTCGGATTTTGCCGCAGATGTACGTGCTCCCACACCTAGTGCGGCTGCGGAGCTTGTAGCGCCAGATGCTGCAGAGCTTAAGGGTAATGTGGCATCACTTGCGGGATCATTACAGCGCGTGTTAGAAAATAGGCTCAGGCACAGTTTAACAGTGCTGACATCGGCGCGCCGGGCGTTGATGCCACGTGATGCCGAGCGTGCTTTGCGTGAGCCAATCCAAAACCTCGATGGCCTTCGGCAGGATCTAACAAATGCAGCGGATGATCAGATGCATAGTAGGCGAGTTAGGCTTCGGGAGGTGGTTTCTCTCTGCGCAGCATATCATCCGGCAAACGTCATTGACCAAAAATCTGAGCGGTTGGATCAAACCTGTTCACAGATTGAACGAGCTGTTCAGAGTGCTCAGCAACAAGCATTGGAACGCTTAAGGCATTTGCAGTCGCTGATGAGGACACTTGGGCCAGAAGCTACTTTCGCCAGAGGTTTTTCGATTACAACCAATGCTAATGGCGATATTGTCAAGAGCTCTGCTGATCTCAAAAAAGGTGATGTTCTAGAAACACGGTTGGCGAGTGGCAAAGTAGTGAGTACAGTATCGAAGACAAAAAAGTAGTAGGCCGGCTAGCCTGTAGCTCAACTGAGTTATTTCATTACGCTGATGTCTGCGACTTTTTGTGCTGCCTCAATCGCGCAATTCAACAGGTCTTCCTTTGGTGGTTGTTGTATTTTGGTGCCATTGAAAATGGATTAATTTATCGATAACGAGTTGTCGGGTGCCATTTGGTTGATCGATGTATTTGAGTAATAAATTGACTGGGTTTCGCGAGCCAACTGGGATTGAGTTTAGAAGGCGAGCGCCCTCTGAACTATGAGGCATAAGGGCAAATTTTGTGAAATCCCCTCTACGGTTTTCAATAATGAAGCCATAATGGGTTGATGAATCGAAGTTTGCTGGCACAGCTCCAATGTTGCGCAGAGCATAACATCTCATCTGAATGGGTTCTCTGGGCTGTTTGATTATAAATTGATCCCACGATAACTCGCTGTAGCCTACGCTGGCTGACCATTGAATCAGAAATTCATTACCTGATCGCATGAGGCTCATATAACGTAGATTTTTTTTGACATCGAGGTAAGCAACCATCCATATCCTAGTGCCATCCAAGGTCGCAGGTTTGATGAGTTTTACTTTCCAAAGGGCGACATCCAGATTTCCGCGTTTTTCGTAATAATTAAGCATGCGACTGCGTTCACTGTCTGGTGACATAACGTAATCGGTTCGCTCCTCAGTGTTGATGCAGTTGAGAAATTTTTTGAGTGTAGTTGTGATGAGATTTTTTGATTCTTCGTCAGAATAAATGATTAATGGCTCATCTGGAGAGATCGCTTTTGAGGTTGGTGCATTTTGGTTATAAACTAGGTATGCCCCACTAATTAATATGCCTATGAAACCAACAGTAAGTGTTACGGCTACGGCAATAATCGTATAGCGTATCCATTTGGGAGCCTCAGCAGGCTTCTCATCCATTTCATCCTCTGCGCTGATGCCTTCAATGTTCTGACCAAGGTTGAGAGGACGGTTTTTGACACCTCGGTGGTCAATCAGACGAAACGCCTCCTCTGGTTCCACTTTTCTAGCCATTCACGATATAGTGAAGTTTTAAGATTATACGTCAAGCGTCCACAATGAGGCACAAATTATGGATTGGGGCCTGGAATTTTTACCTATGTCGGCGTGAGAGAAGGAGTGACAAGCCTAAGGCACATAAAATATACGTTGAAGGCTCGGGAACAGGAGACCCGTTGAGGACAACCTGATAACCAATATCCTCAAACTGTGCAATTGTCATGTTACTGATGTAGGTTGATCCGCCAAGCCATCCGGTCATGATTTCATCTCTTAAATCTTTACCAGTGCCTGATTGTGTTATGCCTGTGAGGCCACCGCCGCCATCGACTTCATCCCAGTGACCATTTGCTGTCCCCGGACCGCCGGCGAGTTCCACAGGCACGAAAGTAGCATTTGTTTGGCCAAACTCTGTTTGCCATTGCGCAAGAGCTGAAGACCCCGTGTATTTGCCAGAGTCATCGATATAAAGTTCCTGGTAGCCAGAAAAGCCTACAGCAGAGCTGCTCCACAAGGTGCCAAGACCCAAAACGTGTCCCATTTCATGTGCCACAACATCACCAAATGTGCCGGCAGTCTCGAGATTGTCAGTGTCTGCGGTGTCGAATGTCATTTCACCAGAAACTGCGTAGATGAAGTTATTTTCGGACCCGAACTTGGGGGCAGTGGGTCCAGCTGAACCTAGGGTGCCTCCTACTCCATCGATGGAGGTTAGATTAACGTCGATGGTGATATTATTGTTACTGACAGTATCTAAATACCCTACGAGGTGTGATTCCCAAACCATTTTAGCTGCAGAAAACGCTGCGGCTTGGCTGGCCGTAGGGGTGTTGTTGTAGTTGAGGATGATGTTGAAACCTGACGTGAGGTTGAATGATGGTGCGTCGATAGGTATAGAGGACTCCACGCTACTCAGTGTCGCGCTGATCTCCATTTCACCAGCAATTGTCTGGCTTGTGGGCCAAATCAGAAGAAGGAGTGCGAGCGATTTGTTGTGAATACTCATGGTGTGCATGGTGATTTTCACCAAAGCTGAATCAATTGACTAGTTAATTACCTGCATTATCTGTGTGCTGTCAAATAAACGATATAATAATCGTATGGATTGCCATCATGCACTCATTGGCATTTTTTACAGCGCGCGATTAAAATGATCATTTGGCACAGATTTGTCGACGTGGCGCGCCATGCTGAGGAGTGGTTGAAATTTTATACGGTAGTGATGATGTTGGATGATCGGTACTTGAGCTTATTTCTGTAGTGTGTTGTATCACGGCCGTGTCTGAAATTGTTATTGATCTGGCTGAGGTAAAAAAACGCTATCGTGGTGGAGTAGATGCCCTGCGCGGGGTGTCCTTCCAAGTTCGGAGCGGAGGTGTTTTTGGATTATTGGGTCCGAATGGGGCGGGAAAGAGCACCTTGGTAAAAATACTCACCAGTATTGTTCGCCCGACTCAATGCGTGGGAACTTTATTAGGTCAGCCTATTGGGCATAAACCCACGCTTGCACGTGTGGGCTACCTTCCTGAGCACGCTCGTTTTCCCGAATACCTGAAGGGTAGAGAGGTGATTCGTTATGTAGCGGGTCTTACCGGTATGTCGCCGTCGCAGTCTCGCGTACGTGCGGGTGAGCTGCTGGAGATTGTAGGGATGCAAGATTGGGGAAATCACAGAATGGGGACCTATTCAAAGGGAATGAAACAGCGTATTGGACTTGCTCAGGCGCTTGTTAATGACCCAGATATTGTGTTCCTTGATGAGCCCACTGATGGAGTCGATCCGCAAGGTCGGTTAGAAATGCGAAACCTCTTGCAGATGATGCGTGATCAAGGGCGAACGGTATTTGTCAACTCTCACCTACTTGGAGAATTGGAGATGATCTGTGATAGTGTAGCTATTATGAACAAGGGGGAGATTGTCAGACAGGGGACGATTACAGAGCTGACGGAAAAAAGCCGCCGTTACGTGATCCGCACACAAGGGGATATCCCTGCAGGGTTATTGGCTCAATTGAAGGGCGATGCTGCAGAAATTGAATCGAATACGATCACCATTTATCAGAGTGGCCCTGCTCCAATACAACCGATGCTTGATGCCTTGCGCGGAGCTGGGGTGACGATTGTGGAAATGCGCGAGTTAAGGCAATCACTCGAAGAAATGTTTATGGAAG